>CALFXN010000327.1 GCA_937957815.1 uncultured Synergistales bacterium | reverse complement strand
CCGTCGCCCCGGCACTTGCACTCCCGAGGTCGAAACGGACTGCCGCCTCCAGACTTCCGAAACGTTCCGGATGACATGTGAGGATCAGAATCTGCATGTTCGCGGCAGCATCTTCGATGATTCCGAGAATGCGCGAGAAACGGACCGAGTCCGTCGCCATGAAGGTATCGTCGAGCACGAGGAGCTGTCTCCCGTCGCCCCCAAGGCATGACGCGAGCGCCATCCGGACCGCGAATCCGAGCTGTTCCCGCTCCCCTCCCGAAAGGGCGTCGAGTTCCACCTCGTTTCCCGACTCCGAAGGGACGAATGCCGCCGGAGCCAGGGATTCTCCGAGAATCAGCGCCCCGGACGGAGCCCCGCAGATACGCGAATAGATCTCAGTGGCCCGAGAGCTTGCTGCCCGAGTCACGACGCCGACCATTTCGGACCGGCAGGATTCGAATGCGTCATGAAGCAGGCGAATCGAAGCCATCGTCCGTGCGTCGCTCCTTTTTTTCTCTTCAAGCCGTTCGAGTCTCTCCGCCATGCCGGCAAGAGCGGAATACAGCCCTCGCGCGGAGAGTCCGTCGAGTTTCGCGCTTTCCCGGATCAGCTCTTCGTTCGCCGCCCGACAGGCGCTCTCCATCGCGCGAAGTCCTTCCCTCTTCGCGCGAAGCGAATTCACGGGATTCTCTGCGAACCCGCCGAGCCTGTTGCGGAACACTTCCACCCGCGCCCGCGCAGCATCCCACGCCATCAGGAACCGTGACAGCTCCGATTCCCGCTCGTCATGTGTCTTGCCGTCGCTCTCGAGCTCCGCGAGGCGTTTTTCGCCATCTTCGAGTCGTTCCCGGTCGTTTTTTATCCTTTCCAGAGATGTCGCCAGAAGAGATTCGGCCTCCATGAACAGCGTCTTCGCGCCATCCCGGCGCTTCAGAGCCTCCGAGGCCCGATCCGAGGCGGCCAGCTTCCCGGAACGCGTCTCCTGGAGATTCGATCCGAAGTCGGACGACGCTTCGTTCCACCCTTCCGTGCCGCCGTATCGCCCTCGGATCTCGTCCATGTCCGATTCGAGCCGCGAGCGCCGACTCCTGAGCCCATCGAGCGACTCGCCCGCGAGAATCGCGTCGAGCGCCGCGCCGTCTCGCTCGATGTCCCTTTCGATCGATGCCCCTTTCTCGAAAAGTTCCTCAAGGTCCGCGAGTTTCATCGTTCCATAAGGGCTGACAAGCTCTCGAAGCAGCAGCTCCGTCTTCCGAACATCCAGGCGGGCTTCATCCGCGGAGTCACAGGGACCGAACGCGCGAATGCTCCCGAAAGACGGAACGGTCACACGAACCTCGGGCGCCCCACGCAGCACCGAAAGCGCCCCTGCCCTGAACGTGACAGGACCGGTCCCGTCACCGGCCTCGACATTTCCCGGGACATCTCCGACGGGGGTTATTTCGAGCGTGATCAGGGACGACTCGAACCGGAACATCGCCTTCTCATAGGCGCCGAATGCCTCTCTGATCCGTTTCATATCGACAGCTGACGGGAATACCTCCTCCGTCATATCCCTTCTGTGAACTTCCAGAGACGCAGCGGCTGTCGCGGCCGTCCCGATGCGACCGTCGAGGGATGCGAGCCGTTCCTTCAAATCGCGAAACATCGTCGCATCCATCGCGCGATGTTCGAGGGCCTCGGCCCTTCGGAGGTCCTCCCTCGCGGATCCCAGGCTGGTCTCCGCGGCGGCGAGGTCTCCGGCGAGACGCTCCCGGTCCGCCTCCAGTTCCGGAATCCGGCTCAGCTGGGCAGATATCCTCTCCCGCAGCGAATCCCTCTCTCTGCGCGCTGCCGAAATGCCGTCAACGTGTGCCTTGAGACGCCTGTACTCGGACTCCGCCATCTTCGCTTCCGCGGTCTTCCTCTCGAGTTCCAGCCCGAGTTCCTCATATTCTCTCGCCTTCGACTCGAGGGCTGCCACATCGTCACGCGCCATCCGAATCTCGCTCTCCCGGCGCTCCAGCGACTCCGCGAGCCGTCGAACCGTCTCCGATGCCCTTTCCACGTCGGCATACTCCGCCCTCGCCAGTTCCAGATCGCTCCTTGCGACCGCTATGGCATCGTCACAGGACAAGACCGGAGATCCCGACCTGATCCTGCCCGTCGGCGTGAAATACGTCTCATAGAGCTTTTGCAGCTTTTCTCCGACACCTCTCGTCCGACTATCGATCACCTGCTCCGAAAGAGACTGCCGAATATCGTCGATGATGTTCCCGGAAAGCGCCCCAGGGTCCGGCCGTCCCTGCGGAGCCCACAGAACCTGAAGCACTCCCCAGTGCTCCGGGCGCGACAGTCCTTTTTTCGGGGCATCCCGCGTAAAGAGTCCGCGCGTCATTACGTCGGCCTTTGGTCCTTCGGCAATCGGTCGAAAGGTTCCACTTTCAAGTCGTTCGAGAATCGACTCCGGTCTGTCGAGGAAAGTTTTCCTGACCCGGTATCGCTGCCCTCCGACGCTGAACTCGACCTCCACCCGCGGAGACAGGTCACGCCCCCAGGGGCGCAACCGCGAGACATCCTCGCCCTTCGTATTGTGGTTGTCCATCAGCGCACATCGCAGTGCCTCGAACAACGTCGATTTTCCCGTCGCGTTGGGGGCATGGAGAATATTCAGACCATCCGAGAAGGGACCGACTTCGTTCTCTCCAAGAAAACAGCGCCAATTGCCGACCCGGATCGAATGAAGAATCATCCGTTCGCCTCCGCGACGAGCGCATACAGCTCCACGAGGGCCCTCATTCTCACTTCCCGGGCCTCACCCGAATCCCTGATACGCCGCGCGACTTCGCGAAGCACCCCGGGAGGAAGTTCCTCGATCCACAGGTCGTCCCCGGGCGCCGGCGCTAGCTCCGAGTCGTCGATACGGTTCCAGAGGAACCGTGACGTCGCGATGTTCGAGATGTGTTCCATTTCTTCCCTTCCGGCGGGCGTGAGATATCCGGAAAGACGCACGAAGAGGAGAGTTCTGTCCGTGTCGCCGAGCGCCTCGACTCGCGCGCGGAGGGCCCGGAGATCCTCGGGCGACGCGATGCGTTCGTCGAAAGACGCCCATTCGAGCCCTCCCGTGCGGACCGGAGTGACTACCGGAGGTCGTCCGGGACCTTCGATATCGACAATGAGGACATTGCCGCTATCCCGCTCCCCGAAGGCCGTTTGTTCGTGAGTTCCGGAATAGGCGGTTCTCGAATCGCCGATCACTCCGAAGGAATGCCAGTGGCCGAGGGCGAGATACTCGAGTCCCGAGCGCGTTGCCGCATTTCTCGGGATCGGGTGGTCCCACTCGCCGATGGGGGCGCCTTCGACCGAACCATGCGCGACTCCGATACGCACTCGTCCGTCGTTTTCCGCATGAATCCAGGCGGTCGGGTCCTGCGAGGAATTTTTCTCGCGAAGCGGGCAGGGAAAGATCGACGCCTGAGGCAATTCGAACGGGGCGCTCTCCGTCATGATGGTCACATTGGACGCGGCTTTCCAGGAACGATGTTCCCACACCGACCCCGGAACGATAGGGTCGTGATTTCCGGGAACGACATACACGGGACAGTGGGCGCTTCCGAGGACATCGGCCACCTTCTGGACCAGCGAGCGGTCGACCGCGTTGTCCTCGAAGAGGTCTCCGGCTACGAGAATGAAGTCCGTTTCGTGCTCGCGGGCCGTTGCGATGACCCGTCGGGCGGCGGCGATACGCTCGTCGCGTATTCGTTCGCTTTTTTCGCCGAACCCCGAGAGTTTCATCCCCATCTGCCAGTCGGCCGTGTGAAGCAATCGAACCATGCGACTCCCTCCTGACATTTCCGCGACAGTCCCGTCGTAGGAACGCGCGCATCCCGGAACATCGCATTTGTGACTATATCACCCGAAGAGGTTCTTCGACCAATGGGTTTCGGCAATTTTCGCACGAAGTCCGACGAATTCCTCCCGATCTTCCCTCACCAACATGCATTCGAGAAACATCTTGTGATTAAAATGAGAACATATACATAACCCCGAATAAGAGGTAAAAATACAATCCGGATAGCGTTGCGTGTGTCTCGCGGCAATGTATGACCCAACGGGCGCCGGAAAGGCGCTCCGGGGATTTTTCATT
>CALFXN010000326.1 GCA_937957815.1 uncultured Synergistales bacterium | reverse complement strand
AAGGCCACGTGACTGGAGTTCAGACGTGTGCTCTTCCGATCTTATCCCGGGAATTTCCCGGTCGCACTACGAATCCCTGCCGGTTCCGGTCGTCCGCGCGTCGCTTGAGGGAGGCCTTCCGTTGTTCGCGGGGAGGAGATGTGCCCCGGAACCTCCCGCCGATCCCGACATCGCGGTGATCTTCGCGACGTCGGGGACGACCGGAGTTCCGAAGGCCGTTCCTCTGACCCACGGAAACCTGCTCTCGAACGTTCGCGCCGCGGAGGAACATTACGTCGCGTTCGACCGCAGGACGGAGGTCGTTCTCGACGTCCTTCCGAACTTCCACGCGCTCGGGTACTCGACGAGCGGTCTCCTCGCGCTGCTTACGGGATCGAGGCTCGTCCTCGTCCCGAATTTCATGCCCCCTGAGAACACGCTCGGTGTCATGCGCGAAACGGGCGTTACCTTCCTCGTCGGCGTTCCGGCCATGATCCATCTGCTGCTTTCGGCCGTCGGCCGCGGCGCGGAGGCGCCAAAGACGCTGCGTTCCGTCATCAGCGGAGGCGACCGCTTCCCGACGGCGCTCGACGAGCGCGTCGAACGCGTCTTCGGACTCGGCGTGACGGAAGGGTACGGTCTGACGGAGTGTTCGCCGGTCGTCGCCGTGAACCGGAGCGTCTCGGAGCGGAAACTGGGGACCGTCGGGACGCTTCTTCCGGGGTTCGAATGCAGGATACGCGACACGTCGGGGGCTGATCTTCCGTCGGGACGCGAGGGAGTGCTCTGGCTCCGCGGCCCGTCGGTCGCGAAAGGGTATTTCAGAACCCCGGAACTGACTGAGGGGAAATTTTCCGGAGGATGGTTCGAAACGGGAGATATCGCCCGCGTCGACGACGAAGGCTATATCTCGATCATCGACAGGGCGACGGACATCATTATCGTCGGAGGGTTCAACGTCCATCCCCAGGAGGTCGAGGAGGTCCTCTGCGCCCATCCGGGCGTCAGGGAGGCTGCCGTCATCGGCGTGCCGCACAGCGTCAGCGGGCAGATCGTCAAGGCGTTCGTGGTTCCCGCGGACGGAGGCGTCACGCAGAAGGAACTCCACGCGTATTGCAAGGACCAGCTCGCCCACTACAAGATTCCGCGCAGCTTCGAGTTCGTGGGGGAGCTGCCGAAATCCGAACTCGGGAAGGTGCTGAGGCGGGCACTCCGCGAACGCCGGAGCGCCTGACGCTGAGGGGAGCGCCGTCTTCAGGAAAGGAGCGCGTCGAGTCCCTCTTCGACCGTGTCGAAACGGAGCGGGGCATCGGTCAGGATGTCTCCGACAGCGACGAACGTTCCCTTGCCGAAGGCTGCAAGCGCGGCGCGATCGCTTGCGGCGTCCCCGAAGTAGAGGGGGTGGCTTCCGCCGAGAACGTTCCCGAGGATGCGGAATCCTTCCGGGGACGGTTTGAAGACGCCGGAATCCGCCGTGACGGTCCGCTCCCCGGGCAGCCCCTCCCAGTGCAGCGTCCGCAGCGCGAGCACGAGTTCGGAATCAGGGCGGCCCGTGTAGATTCCCGAGGGGAGCGGCAGCGTCGACCAGTGCCGCTTCAGCATCGGAGCTTCGTCCCGCCAGTATCCCCGGGCTCCGGGAGCGTGCCGTGGCGTTCGCCCCCGGATGCGCAGGAGTTCTTCCTCTCCGAAGTACAGTTCCTCGCAGAGTTCCCTGACGGCCTCCCGATCGACGCGTGGACCGGATGATTCCTGCACCCATCCGGCAATGTCGATTCCCGCGAAGTGCGAGAGCGCGTCCCTCCACATTTCGGGCGACGGAAGGGCGTCGGCAAGCGTCTCCCCTCGCCCGGCGGCGGCGCTCAGGAACGCCCACGCGATGTCGTAATCGGCGTTGAACCCCGGATGGTGTTTCGTGACGCGGAAG
>CALFXN010000325.1 GCA_937957815.1 uncultured Synergistales bacterium | reverse complement strand
CGGAAGCGGAACCACGCCGCCGCCCGTTTCGGACTTGTATTCCGTTATGGATCCCGTCATGAGGGCGTCGACACCGAGAAGGCGGCCGACCTGAACCGCCGTGTTCGTATCGACGAGGCCGGACGCGCCGAGCGCCTGTTCGCGGCCGATCGCGTCGAGCCGGGAACGTTCGACGACGGTGAAGAGCCCCGTATTGAAGATCTCGGTCGTCATCATGTCAGTGATCGCCGCGGCAGGAGCTCCGGAACCTGCGTTGTCCTGGAACTGGAGAATGGCGATCCGCGTTTTCGCCTCCGCCGGAATGCCGAAGCACACCAATGCGCAGCAAAGAACCGAAAGGACTGCAGCAGCCCTGAAACCGACAGAACGATGATTCATTGAGGTGACACCTCCCCTAACGGATAGCCCCCTTTCCGGGAGCATCGTCAACGCCATTACTTTATCGGTTCGGATGCGCTTTTTCAACGGAATTCTGTCGATCCCAGAAGTATCTTGAACGCATCGGACCGATCCGGTACGCCGGGGAAGATCGAGTCTCCGCAATATACTTGACAAAATTAGTAAGAAATAGTATCGTACCTGCGTGCGAGGAGAGGAGGCGAGGCGATGAAGCTCTCCACAAAAACGCGATACGGGCTTCGGGCGCTGATCGAGCTGTGCTCCAGGTACGACGGAGAAACGGCGGTTCCGATCGGCGATATCGCCCGAAGGCAGGGCCTTTCGGAGACGTATCTCGAGCAGCTCTTTCAGAAACTCCGGAAGAGCGGCATCGTGAAAAGCGTTCGCGGAGCCCAGGGGGGCTACATTCTCGGGCGGCCCCCGGGCGAGATTTCCGCAGCCTCGATCGTCGAAGCGCTCGAGGGGAACATCGTATTCTCCGAGTGCCTCGAAGGAACGGGATGCGACAAAAGTCCGGAATGCCCGACGAGACGGCTCTGGTCGAAGATCAAGACGAACATCGATTCGATCCTCGAGGGGACGACGCTCGAAGATCTTGCGGAAGATCAGGAGCTGGTCCATTTCCAGGGAACCCCGTGTACGGGCGGGGTATGCGAAACGCTTTCGGAAGGGAAGGATGATGCATGACGAAACACGTGTATCTCGATTATGCGGCGACGACGTTCACGCACCCGAAAGTCGTCGAGGCGATGCTCCCGTATTTTACGGAATCCTTCGGGAATCCGTCCTCGATCTACTCCTTTTCCGACCGGAACCGGACGGCGATCCGGAAGTCGCGGGAACAGGTCGCGCGGGTTCTCGACTGCTCGCCGGATGAGATCTTCTTCACGAGCAGCGGCACCGAGGCGGACAACTGGGCGCTCCAGGGCGTCGCGTGGGCGAACGAGAAGAAGGGAAAGCGGATCATCACGACGAAGATCGAGCACCACGCCGTGCTGCATACGGGGCAGTTCCTCGCGGAACGTGGATTCGACGTCGTCTATCTCGATGTCGACGCGGAGGGCCGGATCAGCCTCGAAGATCTGAAGCAGGCGATGACGAAGGAAACGATCCTCGTCTCCGTCATGTTCGCGAACAACGAGATCGGGACGATCCAGCCGATCGCGGAGATCGGCGAGCTGTGCAGGGAGCTGGGCGTTATCTTCCACACCGACGCCGTACAGGCGACGGCCCACGTTCCGATCGACGTTCAGAAGATGAAGATCGACCTCCTCTCGATGTCGGCCCACAAATTCTACGGACCCAAGGGAGTCGGCGTCCTCTACGTCCGCAAGGGGACGAAGATCGGCTCCTATATGCATGGCGGCGGACAGGAGAAGGGCAGACGCGCCTCGACCGAGAACGTCGCGGGGATCGTCGGTCTCGGAGCGGCGATCGAACTCGCCGCCTCGCGCATGGACGAAGAGGCGCGGCGCGTCTCCGCCCTCAGGGACCGGCTCATCTCGGGCGTCATGGAACGTATCCCGCACTCGAAGCTGAACGGCGCGAGCGGCGACGGCAGACTGCCGAACAACGCGAATTTCAGCCTCATCGGCGTCGAGGGCGAGACGTTGCTCATGGACCTCAACGCGGCCGGAATCTCCGCGTCGACGGGCAGCGCGTGCTCCTCGGGGTCTCTCGATCCGTCGCACGTCCTCATGGCCATCGGACTGTCGCACGAACTCGCCCACGGGTCGCTGCGGATGACGCTCGGAGAGACGACGACGCAGGAAGACATCGACTCCGTGATCGACACGCTCACGGAGATCGTCGGGCGGAGACGGGCGATGTCGCCGCTCTGGGAAGACTATCTCGCGGGTCTGAAGCGCTAGATAAAGGAGAGACGAAAATCATGTACAGCCAGACCGTTATGGAACATTTCACGAACCCTCGGAACGTCGGCGAAATCGCCGACGCGGACGGTGTCGGGCAGGTCGGAAACCCCAAATGCGGGGATATCATGAAAATCTATATCAAGGTGATGGATAACGTCATCTCCGATATCAAGTTCAAGACGTTCGGATGCGCCTCGGCCATCGCGTCCTCGAGCATGGCGACCGAGCTCGTTCTCGGGAGGACCCTCGAAGATGCGTGGAAGCTCACGAACACGGCGGTCGCGGAAGCGCTCGACGGTCTGCCGCCGATCAAGATGCACTGCTCGGTTCTCGCCGAGGAATGCATCCACGCCGCGATAAACGACTACCGCCGGAAGCGCGGCCTCGAGCCGTGGGCCGACAAGTCCCACGACGAACTTGTCGAAGAACACAGCCATCACCACCATTGAGCGGAGAATGACGACGCAGCGGAACGACGAGCGGGTCCGATGCCCCTGGCCGGGCACGGACCCGCTTTATGTGCGGTATCACGATGAGGAATGGGGCGTTCCCGTTCACGACGACCGGAAGCTCTTCGAGTTCCTGACGCTCGAAGGCGCCCAGGCGGGACTGAGCTGGATCACGATCCTGCGGAAACGCGCCGCATACGCCCGGGCTTTCGACGATTTCGACCCGGAACGCGTCGCGTCCTATGATGACACGGACGTCGCCCGACTTCTGTCCGACACCGGGATTGTCCGGAATGCGGCGAAGATCCGCTCCGCGATCGGAAACGCGCGGGCGTTCCTTCGTGTCCGGGAGGAGTTCGGCTCGTTCGCCGCGTATATGTGGCGCTTCGTCGACGGTGATCCGATCGTCAACGAATGGGCCGCCGTTTCGCAGATCCCCGCGTCGACGCCGCTCTCTGAGGCGATGAGCCGGGATCTCAGAAAACGCGACTTCTCGTTCATCGGGCCGACGGTGTGCTATTCACACATGCAGGCGGTCGGAATGGTCAACGACCACATCGTTTCGTGCTTCCGATTCGCGGAACTCACGAGACGGCCCGTCGTCCCTTCGGAAATCTCTCGTATTCCAGAGAGTCGATGATCTCCCTGAGGGCCCGGGCGACGAGCCAGACCTCTTCGAAGGTCGAATACATCGCGACGGGAGCGATCCGGATGACGCGGTCCGGGCGGAAGTCCGGGATGATTCCGCGCGTTTTCAGAGCCTCGCAGATCCGGAGCGCCTCGCGCGGATGTTCGACGGCGACGTGCCCGCCCCGTCGCGAGGCGTCGCGAGGCGTCGAATACGAATAGTCGTACGGCGGCTTCGAGAGTTCCGCGTCGATGAGGTCCATGAGATACCCTGTGAGTTCGATGGATTTTTTGCGGATCCCGTCGATTCCGGCCTCCGCGAACATCCTGAGAGACCCTTCGACGGCCGCGGCGGACATCATGTGCGGCGTCCCGAGCTGCCACGCGCCGGCCGTCGGCTGCGGATCGAACTCGAGGGCCATGTCGAACTGCCGTTCCTTGCGGAACCCGAACCACCCGGCGAGCCCGGGAGTCCGTCCGAAGTGTCGCTCGTTCACATAGAGGAATGCGGGCGCTCCCGGTCCTCCGTTGAGGTGCTTGTACGAGCAGAAGAAGGCGAAGTCGGTCCCCCAGTCGTCGAAGCGGTGCGGCACGGAGCCGATGGAATGGCTGCAGTCGAATCCGATCGGGATGCCGCGTTCGCGCGCCGCGCGCGTGAGTCGTTCCATGTCGAGGAGCTGTCCGCTGCGATACAGGACGGAAGGAAGCAGGACGAGCGCGATGGAGTCGTCCATCAGATCGATGATTGCGTCCTCGTCGAGCGTATGCCCGTCGCGGCTTTTCGCGAGGATGAGGTTTTCGGGGGAGCCTCCGTGGAGCGAAATCTGGCTTGAGAGGGCGTAGAGATCCGAGGGGAAGTTCTGTTCGTCCGCGAGGATCCTTTTTCTCGTTCCCTGCGGCCGGTAGAACGTCGCGACGAGAACGTGAAGATTCGCCGTCGTCGATCCGGCGAGGACGACCTCCTCCGCTTTCGCTCCGATGAGCGGAGAAACGAGTTCTCCCGCATGTTCGGGAAACGTGAACCACGAAGGCTTCGCATCGAGCCAGCCGCCGATTCCGAGGGTTTTCCACTCTTCGAGAACCCTGAGAATGCACGCTTCTGCGTCACGGGACGCAAGCCCGAGAGAATTTCCGTCCATATAAATGCACCCGTCAGGGACGTAGAACCGTTCCCTGAAATGCCGAAGAGGATCGTCCCGGTCTTTCCGTATCGCCCATTCCCGTGTCGTGTCCATTATCCGTCAGCCCCCCTAATGTATGATATTCGATAACAGTATACATCATGAGAAGCTGCTGGGGGGCAGGAAGCTTCAGTGTCCATCGCTTCTTCCGGCTTTTTCCGCAGTGCGTGCAGTGGTGCGGAAAAGGCCGGAGAAGCGCGGAACGTGATCACCGAAATGTCCGGAATACGGCTATCTGTGACCTTCGAAGGGGCCGCGCCACGTGGAGTCCAGTGGCTGGGAGACATCGGGCGCGTCGATGCGGCGGAAGAACGTGACGCCCTCGAAAGGTCCGCGCCAGGCCCCGGAGAACATATCTTCCAGGTGCCGGTCGTCGCGACGGAAATAGGAATACATATTTGTCAGATTCTCGAATTCTTTCTGTCCCATGGTGTCACATCTCCTTTTCGGTATAAGAACTTCAGTATGAGAACGACGGGGCTTTCCTCCGTTTTCTTCATCTTTGCTGCGCTGTGTGGCTGCAGAAGTTCACGCATCACCTCCCAGAAAAAAAAGAGCCGGGACCGCTTTCGGCGGTCCCGGCTCCCGGTTTCAGGTATACGGCTCAATCGCCGGACCCGAAATCGAGGGGACCGCCGTAGCCGATAATAACGAGGACGAGGAGAAGGCTGCTCGTACGGATGATATCGTTGCTCTCATGATGATC
>CALFXN010000324.1 GCA_937957815.1 uncultured Synergistales bacterium | reverse complement strand
GTCCGTGCAAGAACCTCCGCGCCCCGAACGAGGTCATCCGGAGCCGTGTATTCGTCTTTCGAGTGACTGATGCCGCGAACGCTCGGCACGAAGATCATTCCCGTCGGGATGACGTGCGCGATCGGGCTCGCGTCGTGCGACGCGCCGCTCGGCATCCTGACGCACGCGACGTCGAGGTCGCGGCACGCCCCCTCGATGGCGTCCTGCATGACGCTGTCGAGGCGGACGGCGGGCTTGGCGACCATGAGCCGCATCGCTCCCGAACATTCCGTATCGGCCGACAGCAGCGAACGGAATTCGTCGGCCGCCTTCGCGGTGATCGCGTCTTCCGTGGACCGCAGCTCGAGCGTGAAGACGGCCGTTCCCGGAACGACCGGAGCGACGCCGGGTTCGAGCCGGAAGACGCCCACCGTGCTGACCATGTCCGTCCTTTCCCCGATCGACGCGAACCATCGGTCGAGGATCCGCGCCGAGGTCCGCATCGCGTCGTGGCGCTCCTTCATCGGCGTCGTGCCCGCGTGGTTCGCCTCTCCCGTGACCGTAACCTCGTAGCGCGTGATACCGACGATCGCGGTCGGGATGCCGATCGCGATTTTTCTCCTCCAGAGCGTCGGTCCCTGTTCGATGTGGAGTTCGAGGTACGCGGCGTAGCGCGAGGAGTCCGCCTTCGAGGCGGCGACGTCATCCGCCGTGAGCCCCACGTGTTCGAGCGCGAGCGGCGGTGTTTCGGACGCCATTCCGGCGAAGGAGCGGCTTCCGAACGTTCCGCCGAGCTCGCCGCCCTCCTCGGCCGTGAACGCGGCGATTTCGATGGTCCGCGTGTGCGGCGCGTATTCGTGGACGGCGCGCGCGGCCTCGAACGCCGCAAGGACGCCGTAGGCCCCGTCGTAGATTCCTCCGCCGGGGACGGAGTCGAGGTGCGACCCGGCGAGGATGGCGGGCTGGTCGGGCTCGGTCCCTTCGTACCAGCCGAAGAGGTTGCCGACCCTGTCGATCCTCGTGGCCATCCCGGCCGATTCCATGAGCGAACGGACGGAGTCCCTGCCTTCGGCATACGCGGCGCTGTAGGCGGTCCGGTTCAGTCCGTTCCCGCTCCAGCCGATGCGGCCGAGGGCTGAGACGTTACGAACCAGCCGTCCGCCGTCGAGCGAGAAGCCCTTACCGGACGGCAACGCCGAGACGCTCCAGAATCGCCCGGATGGCCTTTTTCGTTTCGTCCGTCGCGGGAAGAATGGGAAGGCGCGGCAGGCCGCCCCTGTAGCCGACCATTTCCATGGCGGCCTTCATGCCGCCGATGCCGAACTTCGCCGTGACGGCCGCGTTGAGCGCCATGAGGTCGAGCTGGAGTTTGCGGGCCTTGTCGATGTCGCGCGCGACGCACGCTTCGTAGAGGTCGACGCAGCGGTCCGGCACGACGTTGGCGAGCGCGAGCGTCCCGCCGACGCCGCCCAGGAGCGTCGTGGCCATCAGGAAGCTGCCCGACCCGGCGAAGACGGAGAACGATTCGTCCACTCCGGCCAGGACTTCCGCGATCTGGACGATGTTGCCGCCCGAATCTTTGATCCCCGTGACGTTCTGGTGCTTCGAGAGCCGGATCGTGAGCGACGACGGAATATTCACGCCCGAGTTGCCGGGCATGTTGTAGAGCATGACGGGGATCGGAGACGCGTCCGCGACCATTGAGAAGAATTTTTCGAGCGCCGCGTCGGTCATATCCTTCTTGTAGTAGTTCGGCGTGACGACGAGCGCCGCGTCGGCTCCGGCGTCCGCGCATGCCTTCGTGAGCGCGATGGTTTCCCTGAGGGATTCGCAGCCCGTTCCGGCGATGACGGTCTTTCCGGAGGAAAGCCCCTTGCGGGTGGCCGTGACGAGCGCGACTTTTTCCTCGAACGAAAGCATCGTGAACTCGCCGTTGCTCCCGAGGGAGACGAGTCCCGAAAGCCGTGTCTTATCGTACGACGCCATGTTTTCGGCGTACGCGCCCCAGTCGATCTCTCCGTCTTTCGTGAAGGGCGTCGCTACGGGTGCGAAAATTCCGGTGATCCGTTTCATCTTCGATAGTCCTCCTTAGCGATTCTGTGCGGGTGTCCGCCTGTATGTCATTGTATTACCTGAAGAACTGCAATGGCCAGAGGGAAAGTGCGGGAATGTAGGTGATAAGGAGAACGGCGACGAGGTTCGCGAGCATGAATGGAATCGAGCCCCGAAGGACCTTTTCGAACGGTGTCTTCAGGATGTTGGCCGCGACGAAGAGGTCCACGCCCATCGGCGGCGTCACCATTCCGAGCGCGAGGTTCGCGACGATGAGGATTCCGAAGTGGATCGGATCGAGGTCGATCCTCGTCGCGAGCGGCATGAGCAGAGGCGTGAAGAGAACGATATTCGAGAGCGTATCGATGAACATTCCACCGATCAGGAAGATCACGTTGAAGATGAGCAGAATCACGACCTTGCTGCTCGTGAAGGACGTGATGAGGTTCGCGAGCATTCCCGGGACGTCCTTGACGTAGAGGAACTTCGCGAACGCTCCCGCCGCTCCCATCAGGATCAGGCACGACGCCGTGATGACGGCCGCTTCGACCATCGCCTTGCAGAGTCCCGAAAGCGACAGCCCGCGCGTGATGAACCCGAGCGCGATCGCGTAGACGACAGCGACGACCCCGGCCTCGGTCGGCGTGAAGACGCCCGAATAGATTCCGCCGAGGATGATGATCGGCATGAGCAGCGCCCACTTCGCGTCCCAGAAGCGCCCCACGACCCAGAGCGCCCCTCCCTGCCGCGGCGCGCCGACGTAGTTGCGCTTCTTCGCCATGAAATAGGTCAGGACCATGAGGGCGACGCCGACGAGAAGCCCCGGAACGACGCCCGCGATGAAGAGGTCGGTCACGGAGGTGCCGGTCGTGACGGCGTAGACGATCATCGGGATCGACGGCGGAATCAGGACGCCGATGCCGCCTCCGCACGCGAGGAGCCCGCCCGTGAATCCCTTGTCGTAGCCGCGTTCGTTCATCGCCGGGATCATGATCGCCCCGATCGCCGCGACGGTCGCGGGGCCCGATCCCGAGACGGCCGCGAAGAACATGCACGCGACGACGGCGGAGATTCCGAGTCCGCCGGGGAAGTCGCCCGCGACGGCTTCGGAAAGGTCGGTGAGCTTTTTCGAGATGCCGCCGTTGCTCATGAGCGTTCCGGCGAGGATGAAAAACGGCAGCGCGAGCAGTGTGAAGGAATCGGCCGTGGTGACCATCTTCTGGGCCGTGAGGATCATCGCGCGGTCGATGCCGCCCGGCATCCACGCCGAGAAGACGAGACTGCTGACGCCGATCGAGACGGCGATGGGGACGCCGACGAGCATCAGAAGGAACATCGTTCCGAAAACCGCGAGGAGCATGTCCTCTCCCCTCCTATCCGCGTGGAGACGGAGACGCGAAAACCGTCTTCCGCCGCGCGAGAAGCGGGATAATCTCCCGCTGTACGATCCGGACCACGAGCAGCCCGAACGCGACCGGCCCCACGACGAAGTAGGACCATGTCGGCAGGCTCATGGCCGGCGTTATTTGCCCGCTCGAGTATTGCATCTCCGTGATGATGACCGAATAGCGCACGAGAAGGACCGAAAATCCGACGAAGACGAGCGACGACGCGAGATCGAGGAACCATTGCGTCCTCGGTCCGACGAGAAGCTTGAGGATTTCGACCCTGACGTGCTGGAGCTTCTTCTCGCACAGCGCGAAGCCGACGAGACACAGCATGACGAAACAGACGCGCATGAGCTCCTCGGCCCAGCCGTAGACGAAGCTCATGAGATACCGCGTGAACACCTGCTGGATACCGACGAATGTGATGATCGAGAAGAGGACGATCGTGACGGCTTCTTCGAGATACGCGTCGATCCACTTGAAAACGTTCATGGAACTCACTCCCGTTTCCCCGGCCGGTTTGCGTGCGGCGTCATCCGGCGAGGATATAGTGTGCCGGGGGAGAGGGGGATCTCCCCCGGCGTCGAAAGGGGTGCGTCGAGATCAGTTCTGGGGTGGAACTTCCTTGAAGTCCTTCTGGAAGTCCATGACCTTCGTGTAGATATCCTCGCCGACTTCCTTGATGTGATCGTCGTAGACCTTCTGCGCGGCCTTGCGGAACGCGGCGCGCTGCTCGGCCGTCAGTTCGACGATCCCGGGCGCTCCGGCGGCCTTGAACTCCTCCATGACCTTGCGGTTCGCCGCGAGGACGTTTTCCTGGTCCCACGCGCAGGCGGCCTTCGCGGCCTTCATGACGACGGCCTTCTGATCGTCGCTGAGGGAATCCCACGTCTTTTTGGAGATGACGAGCATCATCGGATCGAGGACGTGTCCGTCCATCGTGATGTACTTCTGGACCTTGTAGAACCCCTGCGCCTTGATGTTCTCGAACGGATTCTCGCCGCCGTCGATGACGCCCTGCTGCAACGCCGTGAAGACCTCGGAGAAGTCCATCGGGATCGCGTTCGCGTTCATGGCCTTGAACAGTTCCATGTGGATCGGCGTGGACATCGTGCGGATCTTCAGGCCCTTGAGGTCCTCGGGCGTCCGGATGGGTTTGTTCGAGTGAATATGCCGCCAGCCCTGAGTCATGTAGCCGATGGCCTTGATGCCCTTCTGTTCGAGCGGCTTCGCGACCTCGAGCGCGAGGTCGCTGTTGAAGAACGCGATTCCGGCTTCGGCGCTCTTGAAGAGGTACGGAAGATCGTAGATCGAGACGGCTTTCGTGAAGGGAGCGAGAAGGCCCGTGCTGACGACCCAGAAGTCGGTGACGCCCATCTGGATCTGCTCGACGCCTTCGCGGTTGTTGCCGAGTCCGCCGGCGCCCACGACGTTGACCTTCATCGTGCCTCCCGATTCCTTCTCGACGAGTTCGCCGAACATCTTCGCGGCCTTGCTGAAGATGTTCATATCCTGCCCCGTATGGCCGAGCGACAGCTGCCTTACGTCGGCGGCGGCCATTCCCGCGGTCACGGCGACGAAGAGTGCTCCTGAAACCAGCGCTTTGACGATAGACTTTCCGTTCATGTTCTGATGCCCCTCCCTTTGTGATATCCGGCGCTAGAACACGGGGTTGTAGCGCCGCTGCTTGCTGATGGATACGCCGTACTTCACGAGCCCCGTCGCCACGATCAGCGCGCAGACCACGCCGTCGAGCACCGGGACGCCGAGTTCCCGCTCCATGCGCTTGTCGAGTTCCGCGAAGCCCGCGCAGCCGAGAACGAGAACCTCCGCCATGTCTTCGGCGAGGGCGCGACGCCC
Source organism: uncultured Synergistales bacterium (assembly GCA_937957815.1). Taxonomy (GTDB): domain Bacteria; phylum Synergistota; class Synergistia; order Synergistales; family Aminobacteriaceae; genus CALFXN01. Next base: position 6,681 of record CALFXN010000324.1, on the reverse strand, counting down.
GGCCTCGATGAGCTTTTCCTCTTCCGTCCCGCTCGCGCCGCGCTTCGGGGCGCGGACCGAGGCGCAATCGCTCTCGAGATGGTATTTGCGGATCAGGACGTATTTGTTCGGGACGTTGTGCTCGACGGGGGCGATGACCGTGAAGCTGTGCCCCAGCATCGTCGCGATCTTCATCGACGCCTCCGCGATGCCGACGACGGGCTTCGTCGTGATCTCCTTCATGAGATCCATGTTCGGGTCGCCGTGGCACGCGATGACGAACGCGTCGAATGCGTCCTGGTTCTGCCGCACGAGTTCGATCATTCCGGGCGCGGCCTTCGCGTGGTCCTCGTACGTCGCGACGAATTTCGACGCTCCGGGCGTCGAGACCGCGACGACCTCGTACTCCCCGTTCGCGAACGATTCCGCCTTGCGGCGGATCGCGTCCGTTATTGCGGCGTCGCTGTTCGGGTTGATGATCAGAACCCGCATCTCAGCGGCTCCACTCCGGGGTCAGGCATTTCCCCCAGCCCTGCGCTGACGCGTCGACCTTGCGGTCGCGCATGACGATCCGCCCGCGGACGATCGTGTGCACGGGCCGTCCGACGAGTTCCATGCCGTTGTACATCGTTCCGATGGCCTTCGCGTGCGTATAGAGGTCGCCGTTCGAGACCTTCCAGACGTTGTTCATGTCGACGACGACGAGATCGGCGTCCGCCCCGACCGCGAGGATTCCCTTGCGCGGGAAGAGCCCGAAAACGCGGGCCGCGTTTTCGCTCATGAGTTCGACGCAGCGTTTCAGCGTCAGTTTGCCGTCGCGGACGGCCGTGAGCATCAGCGGCAATGACATTTCGACGCAGGGAGACCCCGCCGCGGCCGCGAAGATATCCTTCAGCCCCTTCTCCTTCTCCGAGAGCAGGAAGGGGCTGTGATCGCTGCCGATGTAGTCGACCGATCCGTCGCGGACGTAGCCCCAGAGCTTTTCCATCGACGCGCGGCTCCGGAGGGGCGGATTGCCCTTGGCGAACGGGCCGATTTTCGCGATGGTTTCGTCGGTAAGGAAGAGGTAGTGCGGGCACGTTTCGAGATAGACGTCCTGTCCCGCGCGCTTCGCGCGGACGATGAGCTCCATCGCCTCGGGCGTCGAGACGTGCGCGAACGCGACGCGCGTTCCGGTCTCGCGCGCGAACCTGATGAGCTTCTCGACCGTCTCGACTTCGGCCAGTTCGGGACGCGACAGCGCGTGATATTCGAAGCCGGTTTTGCCTTCGGCCCGGAACTTCCTGATCAGGCGCTGGATCATGTCGTTGTTCTCGGCGTGGACGGTCAGGATCAGGCCCGTCTTCGCGACGGCCGCGAATCCGTCGAGGATCGCGCCGTCGTTGGCCATCGTGAGGCCCCGGAACTCCTCGTCACGCCCCTCGGGGGCCTCGTGGAGGAACGTCTTGAACGCGACGATGCCCTCTTTGGCGACCCGGCCGATTTCGTCCGTGAACTCGGCCCCCGCCGCGCCGAAAAACGCGTAGTCGACGAGGCACTGCGGCGCCGCCGAATCCATGCGCTTCCGCAGAATTTCTGGCGAATAGGGGGGTGGACAGGAGATCGGGTGCTCGAGGAACGTCGTCACGCCGGCGCTCGCGCACGCCATACTCTCCGTCAGGAACGTTCCCCGCTCCCTGTGACCGGGATCGCGGACGTGCATGTGCGAGTCCACCACTCCGGGAAGGACCGCCTTGCCTCCGACGTCAAGAACGTCCCTGCCCTCGGGAAGAAAATCCTCCCCACCGATCGCGACGATCTTCCCGCCGTCGATCGCGACCCCCCCCCGAACGAGCTCCCCGTCCGAATACACTTGTGCGTTGCGTATGATGCAATCAACCGATTTCATGATGTCGTTTCCGTACCTCCTTGTCCCCGTCTCATGCGGGGATTCAGTTCTTCGTCGCGCCTGAATGCCGGAGCCAGCGCCCCCAGCCTCGGGCGCCAACATCCGCAGCGCCGTTCGAAAAGACGCATCGTCCCCGGACCCACGTCGCGAGCACGCGTCCGACGACTTCGCGGCCGTCGTAGAGCCGCGCCGTGTCGCGCGCCTTCGTGAGCATTCGCTTCCGGTCAATCCTGAAGGGATGCTCCGTATCGACGAGCGCGAGGTCCGCGTCGGCCCCCGGAGCGATGATCCCCTTTCGCGGAAAAAGGCCGAACGCGCGCGCCGGATTTTCGCTCGTACACCAGAGAAGCGTATCGAGCGAGAGTCGTCCGTCCCGAACCGCGGTCAGCAGAAGCGGCAGGCGTTCCTCGAATCCCACCCCGCCCGCCGGAGCGAGGAAGATATCCTCCATTCCGGGTTCCTTCTCCCGCGGAAGGAACGGACCGTGATCGCTGCCGATATAGTCCACGGTTCCGTCCGTCAGGAAAGGCCAGAGTCCTTCCATCGAAGCCCGGTCGCGGATCGGGGGGTTGTATTTCGCATAGGAGCCGGCACGTGCGGCGTCCTCTTCGCATCGGAAGAGGTATTGCGGACAGGTTTCCGCATATACGAGGCGTCCGGCGCGTTTCGCGTCGCGGATCAATTCCATCGCGGCGGGCGTCGAGACGTGGCAGACGCTCAGGCGTGCGCCCGCCTCGCGCGCGTAGCGCAGAATCTTTTCGACGGCCTGGACTTCGGCGAGGGGCGGACGGGCGATGCCGTGCGCCGCGAAGTCCTTCCGACCCGTCCTGCGGACCTTCGCCGTGGCCGCGGCGACGATGTCGTCGTTTTCGGCGTGGACGGCGCAGATCCGCCCCGTCCTGCCGACGGCCTCGAAAACGTCGGAAAGAACCCCGTCCGTACAGGAAAGAATTCCCTCGAACTCGGGCTCGCGGCCCTCCGGTGCATGGAACAGGAATGTCTTGAACGCGACGACCCCCGCGGCCGCGAGCTCGGGAATCAGGTCGATATGCTCTGCTCCCGCCCCGCCGTAGAAACCGAAATCCGCAAGGGAAGCGCGCGAGGCGAGGTCGACGCGCGAGCGAAGGATCGGGACGGAGTACTGGGGCGGCGCCGAAATAGGCATTTCGAGAATGGTCGTGATGCCGCCCGCAACGGCGGCGGCAGTTTCGCTCGCGAAATCGCCCCGCTCGGGACAGGCCGGTTCGCGCAGATGGACGTGGGTATCGACGCCTCCGGGAAGAAGCATCGCGCCCCTCGCATCGACCGCCTCCATCGTCCGGGGAAGGTGGCAGGTATCGCAGAGAACCGCGATCCGCCCGTCCCTGATTCCGACGGCACCGTGGAACAGTCCTTCGGGGCAGGCGATATCCGCGTTTCGTATCAGCAGGTCGAGAACGGGCGTCATGACGGTTATTCCGCGTCCGGAGGCGCCTGGGTGAGATCGACGCGCTTGCGGATTTCTCCAGCCGCGTTCAGGACCTTCTGTACGAGAATCTCCAGCGTCTCTCCCGTCGCGCGGTAATCCGGCAGCGTGACGCCGACGCTGCCACAGGAGTGCTCGAACGGAAAGAAGACCGGGACCGCGATTCCCGTAACACCGGGGTCGACCTCGCCCGAGGCGACGACATACCCCTTCTGCTTCCGTTCGAGATACCTCTCGTAGACACGTCCGGGATCGGTGACGGTCTTCGGGGTGAACGCCTCGAGCGGCTTTTCGTAAAGGATCTGCCGGACGTGATCTTCGGGCATGCACAAAAGGACAGCGAACCCGGTGGCTCCCGCGTGCAGCGGGAAATGCTGTCCGAGCTCGGACGAGATCTTGAGGCGATGGGTCGTTTCGATCTTGTCGACGCAGATGGCGCCCACTTCGTCGGACATCGTGAGAACGACCGTCTCTCCCGTATCCGAGGCGAGTTCCTCGAGAATCGGCCTCGCGACGGAACAGGACGTGATGCTCCGGTCGACGATGCGTCCGAGCGCGAGCACCTTGAGTCCGAGGCGGTATTTGTCCGTTCCTGGAATCCGAAGGAGCCAGCCCGCATGTTCGAGCGTCAGCACGAGACGGTGGATCGTACTCTTGTGAATCCCGACGATTCGGCTGATCTCGGACACTCCCAGAGGGCCGGGATTCCGGCCGAAGAGTTCGAGAATCAGCAAGGCGCGCTGTATCGAATGATTCAGATACCGGGTCGGATCCATGCCGGCTCCCTCCGCTTCCAATAGTGTCTCATATATCAAGACAATGTCTTATTAACTATTGCATTGTATCGGTCTGGGTCTTCTTTGTCAACGCACCCTCTCTCGCGCGCGTCGGAAGATTGCCCGCCGGCTGTGCGGTCCGGCGTCAGCGCGGACCGCCGAAGAATTCCGCCGTGACAGCCTCCGGGGGCTCGGCCGTCGAAAGACTCACGACGACGAGCGCTATCGTTCCCGTGATCAGGGAAGGCAGGATCGGGAACCATCCGAACGGTTTTCCGAGCGCATACCACGTTATGGCCGTGACGAGGCCGACCACCATCGATGCGAGGGCCCCCTGACTGTTTGCGCGTCTCCACGCGAATCCGGCCAGAACGACGACGGAGAGCATAGACCCCATGATTCCGACCATATTCGCCTGAATCCACATGACGCTCTCCGTCGTGAAGATGGTGAAGCCGATCGCGAGAATGCCTATGACGAACGTCGCGATGCGGGAGATTCTGAGGAGTTCCTTCGAGGAGTAGCTCTTCGACGAGAATTTCTGAAGAATGTCGCGGACGAACGTCGTTCCCGCAAGAAGCAGGACCGAATCGGCCGTGGATATGGCTGCTGCGAGGATTCCAGCCATGATGAGCCCTGCCGCCCAGGGTGACATGAGCTTTCCGATCATCATCGGGGCGACGGCGTCACCCTTCTCGATTCCCGGGAAAAGGATGATCCCCGCGAGGGCGATGAGCATCAGCGGCAGATAGAAGAAAATAAAACTGATCGTCGTGTAGCCCATGCTCTTGGCCGCCGTCTCCGGATCGCGCGCCGAATAGATCCGGGTGCTGAACTGCGGGGCGCCGAAATTCCCGATTCCCCACGTGAGAATCCACGAAATCGCGACACCGAGCGTGATCCCGCCTCCGGCGAATGGATCGAGGGCGGTGGGCTTGATTTTGGCGAGCGTTCTGTGAATCTCGCCGACGCCGCCCGCGGCGCCGACTGCCTTGAACATCAGCATCCACGTCCCGACGAGGATGACGACCGTACAGAACGTATCCGTCCATGCAACGGACTCCATGCCACCGAGGGCCGTGAAGATGATGAAAATCAACCCTATCGCGACGATCGCGAGCGTCCTGTCGACGCCCATCGACGTGACGACGACCTGTGCCGAACCCGCGAGCTGCGCGGACGTGAAGAACAGCATCGCGACGAGAATGACCACGCCTCCGAGAATGCTGTGGACCCGTCCGTACCGTGCCTCGAGCAGATCAGGCAGAGTGACCTTGCCAAACTTCCGAAGGCGTTCTGCGAACCACATCGCGGCTATCATCGAGGTCAGCGCCGTTCCGGCCCAGTTCCACCAGCCGCCCCATCCCAGCCTGTAGTAGTATCCGAGGTATCCGACGACCGATACCGTGCTCACGATCGTAGCGAAGTATGTACCCACGAGCGGTATGATGCCGAGATTCCGTCCTGCGACGAACCAGTCATCTTCCGTTTTGATCCTCTTCGAAACGACGATTCCGACGAGAAACAACACCGCGAGAAACCCGACGATGCTTACGATGAGCTCCATTTTTTCTCCTCCGTTTCCCGTATGCGCTATTTGTTCCTGCAGCCGTATTTCACGGTGACGTACACTGCCGGAAATATGCAGATGAACGCGAAAAACGCCCAGAAAACCTTGAGAGAGCTCGGTATCACATCCATGGATGCTTTCCTCCTCTTCAGTGTGCAACAGGATCTCGCCACGAATTGTTCCATCCGCTGGACAACGCATCGATCCGGGTAAGAGCCTTTTTCCGATGAACCATCTCCAGTCTTCGGGAAACGAGCGAACGCCGATTGTCTTACATATTGAGACGATATCTCGTTTTTATATATTTCATTTATTATAGTCATTCTAAGGTATGTATTCCTTGAACAAATTTGCCGGAACACTTTCCAAACCGGAGGGAATCCATTCTCAGAGAGAGGGCGCGTATTCATGCAACGAAAGTTTCTGACCTGGTTCCTGTTGTCGCAGATCGTCTTCGTTCTCGGAGGGTGCGGAGGCGGAAGCGACTCCACGCCGCCATCGCAGCCTTCAGTGAGCTCCGTGAAGGTCCTCACCGGCGGAACGATCGAACCGAGGAGCACCGTCGACGTTTCCGTGACGCTGAGCAGCGACGCGGGCTTCGCCGATCTCGCGGTTGCGTACTACCTCGTCAGCGGGGATGAAGAGGCCGGAGAGCCAGAACTGCACTCCTTCGGCGGCGCGATCATCCCGGCCGTCGCGTCCGGGGAAAACACGTACCTCCAGAGTTTCGTCTTTTCCGACGACGTCCCCGCCGGAACGTATCGCATTGCGGTCCACCTGGACCCCCTCGGGACGAAGCTGGTCCGCGACGTCATGTATTTCGCGCCGGACAACGTCACGGCGCGGATCGGGACGGACCGGGACAAGCCGGATCTCGTGCTGCACGACATCCGCCCCGATTCGTCGTATCTTATCCTTCTACAGGATGACGAAACCGGCGACGGCGTTCAGCGCGACAATCTCTCCGCGACGATCGACGTCGAATCCGTCGCGCATGGCGCCG
>CALFXN010000323.1 GCA_937957815.1 uncultured Synergistales bacterium | reverse complement strand
GGTATGGTATAGTCTGTCCCGAGGGACCATTCTGACGGACTCTGGGGAGGCGCGTATGATCGTCTTCGGTCGGTTTCGGGGGATACTCTGCGTCGTTGCGGCGAGCTTCATCTGGGGAACGATGGGGCCCGCCGGAAAGGCGCTGGCGATGCTCGGGACGGACATGGGAACGGTCGCGTGGTCGCGGGCCGTCTTCATGCTGTCCGGGTTCGGCCTCTGGCTGATTTTCCGCTCGCCGCGGGACTTCCGGATCTCATGGAGGCAGGGGTTCTTTCTGGCGATCTTCGGCCTTTTCGGAACCTACGGGATGTATGCAGGCTTCTTCCGGGCCCTGTCGCATCTCTCCGTCGCGCTGAACGAGGTCGTCATCGCCACATACCCGCTCATGACGGCGGTCGCGGCCGTCTTCATCAACCGCGAGGCCCTCTCGGCGCGAAAGCTCCTTCTTGCGTTCCTGTCCCTCGCCGGAATCCTGATCGCGGTCTTCCCGTCGTTCGTGGACGGCGTCGCGGCCGTATCGGGCATCGGGCTCTTCTGGTCGTTCGCGACGGCCGTCGCGATGGCGAGCTATTCCCTGTTCGGGAGGCTCTCGGCCCAGACGGGCTTCGTCTCCCAGGGGACGCTCCTGTTCTACAGCCAGGTCTTCGGCCTCCTGTGGCTGTCGCTCGACAAGACGATCGCCTCGGGGTGGGGCGATCTGCTTGCGCTTTCCTCCCGTCAGATCTCGCTCATGGTGTATCTCGGTCTTTTCGCGAGCGTCGGCGGGTGGACGCTGTACTTCTTCGGTCTCCGGACGATTCGGGCGTCGATGGCGAGCATCATCGGCATGAACGAGGTCGTAACGGCGATGGCGATCGCGGCCTTCTGGCTCGGACAGGCGCCGGCGTGGAACGAGATCGTCGGCGCCGGCGTCATCGTTGGCGCCGTGTGCGCCGCATCGCTCGAAGAGACGTCGGAGGCGACGACCTGATCGGCGGAAGGGCTCAGGCGATTCTTCGGATCGGGCGCGCCTGCGACGCGAACAGTTCGTGGACGTTGTCGAAAGGAGTCCGGACGGACAGAAGCGATTCGACCGATATCCCCCAGACCTCGAACGGAAAGGCCGGCGCCGTCAGGTCCTCCCCGAACGGAGAAAGCAGAGCGGCGATGCGTTCCGTCTCCCGTTCGGCCTCCGATGCGAACACGAGCCAGTTGATCTGGTCCTGGTCCTGCGAGTCGCGGTCGACGTAGCCCGGAATGACGGCCCTCCTGAGATACTCCATGACGCGATGCATCCGGCCCGTCGTCGCGAGGAGCGCCTCGACGGACGCGGACCCGGGAGTCCGGAAGCAGAAATACCGGTCCCGGTTCAGGAGTCCCGCAGTATCGTTCGGGTGCGGCGGAAAATGAATATAGTGCTGGATGTCGTACCCGCACAGCATCAGGAGATCGACATCCAGCTCTCCGGCGCGGACGCCTGTTTCGGCGAGCCACGAACGGACATCGTCCGGCGACGGAAAGCCTGTTCGCGCTCCCATTCCCGTATTGGGGAAACGAAGTCTGAACGCCCGTACCCACTCGTTTTTTCCGGCGAGCCATACGGGGCGCCCGCCGGCGAGTCGGACCACGGCGTCGTCGGGCGGCGCCGGAACGTACCGCATCCGCTCGCCGGGGCGGAATTCCCTCGTTCCTCCCTGCTGCACGAAACTTCGCCGGAAGGCGGTCTCGAGCCTGACGCGGAAGACATGCGACCCCGCCTCTCCTGACAGATCGGAAGAGCGTCGTGTAGGGAAAGAGTGTAGATCTCGGTGG
>CALFXN010000322.1 GCA_937957815.1 uncultured Synergistales bacterium | reverse complement strand
TTCACGAAGAGATCACGCCCCGCCCTGTCTCCGTCGCTCAGCGCAAGCCTGGTTCTTCCTGGTCGCCCGAGGCGCACGCCGACGTCCGCCATCTCCCCGAGGGACCGGAGCAGCCGTTCCGGATCGATCCGCATCTCCCGCATGTCGTCACCCTCCGTTTCCCGTGGTTTTCATATCGTATATTTCAGATTGTATCGTACAACGGCGTTTCGTGCGCGGACGATTCGTTCGTTTCCCGTCAAACGGGCGGAGCGGAACGCGGATTCCGGCGCGCCGGATCTCAGGTTTTTCCGCGGTGTGCTATGATTCTATTCCAATTGTTACAATAATGTTACGTCATGTGCCTAAAGAAGCTTCCAGAAGGTTTGCGGAACGCTTCGGAACGAATCATCCGAGAGAAGGAGACGCTCATGCCCGGGAAAAGAGACGAAATGATCGGATCCCTGCTCTATCAGGAGGATCGCGAAAAGATCCTCGCCATGGTGCGGAAGATGGGGAACATGGTTTCGGAGGCGATCGCGGACGCGGTCCACTCGCTCGAGGTCCGCGACAACGAACTGGCGGACAGGATCATCGACGCCGACGACATCGTCGATGACCTCGAGGTCGCGATCGATCAGGAATGCCTCTCCTCGATCGCGTTGAGACAGCCCGTCCGCAAGGATCTCCGCTTCGTGTTCGCGGTTCTCAAGATCATCACCGATCTCGAACGCATCGGAGACCAGGCCGTCAACATCGCGAAGCGCGCGAAGGCGCTGAACCGATACCCGCTGCTCAAGCCCCTCGTCGACATTCCCAAGATGAGGGACATCGCCATCGGAATGCTGCGCGACGCGTTGACGTCCTTCGAAAAGGAAGACCCGGTTCTCGCAGAGGAAGTGTGCATGCGCGACGAAGCGCTCGACGAATTCGACGTCAGCATCTTCGACGAACTCACGGGGATCATGGCCGCGCAGCCGACCGGAGACGCAGGAATCGTCCATCGCGCCGCAGGACTGATGTGGGTTTCGCGCCACCTCGCCCGCGTCGGGGATCACGCGACGAACGTCTCGGAACGCGCGTACTTCATGGTCCGCGGCGAACGGCTGAAACCCCTGATCGAAGCGCGGCGGAAATCGGGCGGAGGAAGGTAGGGCCTTCCGCCCCCTCAACATCCGTTCCCCGGTTGCCGACACAGAACGGAGAGAGACGCGGAAGACTGCGGGAGGGATGTTCATGAAGACAGACGGTTTCGATGCGTTGATATCGATGATTTCGAGGGTGATATCCTCGCACGTCGCGTCCCGGACGCAAACGGAAGACAACGCCGGAACGGCTTCTTTCGGTGCCGTTTTGTCGTCGGTGACCGCGGGGACGCAGCGCGTGAGTTTCGGCGACTGGACCATGGAGAATGGGACGTGGTATCGCTCGGTCACGCCGCCCCATCAGACGCGCGGCGTTTCCTACTACGCCGACGCGGAGGGCAATCTGTACGCGAAGAGCGTCGTTCCGGGCGCTCAGATGCGCCACGTCGGAACGCCCGACTGGTTCAGCGGGATGAGGCCGGGGAACCCGCCATCATCGGCCGTCGGTTCGACGAATCAGCAGGCTGCGTATACTTACGGCGACACGACGACAATCGGTGGAAAGGAATACACCGCCGTCGTCCCCCCGAGTGGAGCGACCAGGGGATCCCAGTACCTCGTCGACAGCGACGGGAACTGGTACCGCCTCAGCTCTGCGCAGGGAGCGACGCCGGAATCCGTCGACGCGCCGTCATGGTGGGACAGGATTCTTCCGAACGGGAAGACGAGTGCTCTTCCTTCCTCTTCCTCCGCGTCTTCCGCGTCGTCGCCCGGATTCCTGAGGTTCGGCCAGTGGGAGACCATCGATGGAACGATGTACCGGACCGTCTGGCAACCGGGCATCCAGAACCGCGGCGGGGAGTACCTGATCGACAGGAATTTCTCGTGGTACTACCGCACGAGCGCGCAAGGGAGCGTTCCCCGACGAATCGACGCTCCGGAGTGGTTCCTGCGGTCGTAGAAAATCTCGTCCTGGCCGGGAAACACTGTTCGCCGGTCTTTTTCAGAGTCACGAAACACAAATGAGCCTCCGGTACGCGGGGGCTCATTTCTTTTTCCGTTCGGGAACTTCGACGATTCCGGTTCCATTTTATCTCTGGAATGTCAATCCCTTTTCGCTTCGTCCCTGGTATCGTATAATAATTGCACTGCTTCTACGGTAGTTTTTTTTCTGAACAGGCGGAGGAGGTTTTGTTTTTCACGGATTGTAGGGAAAGCCCCCTCGCAAAGGGGAAACCCAAAGGTTTCCGCGGAGAACGGTGGGTATAACCTCTATGAGACTGGAAAGGAGAGATACAGCATGAGAGTTCGTTGCAGCACGTTCCTGTTCGTTCTGGCGCTTGTGGCTATCCTGAGCCCGTTGGCTCCGGCCGTCGCGGAGGAATCGATCTCGGCTCCGATCAATCCCGCATTCCTGAAGTACGTGGAAGAAGCGAAGGCGGGCCGATCCGCCGCAATCCAGGGAGACCATCCGACCGGATACGTCCCATCGCCGCTCGATATGTCGCATCTCGCCAATCAGGCGACGACCGCCCGCAACAAAGGCGTGCTTCCGACGACCTACGACCTGAGAACACTTGGCCGTGTCACGTCGGTGAAAAATCAGAACCCCTACGGAACCTGCTGGGCCTTCGCGACGCTCGGATCCGTCGAGTCGTTCCTGATGGGAGACACCGTGTCCGGACGAAGCGCTGAAAACCGCGATTTCTCGGAGATGCATCTGGCATGGTATGCCTACACCGGGGCTGACGCCTTCACGACCGACACTCCGGCATTCGGAGAAGATCCCATTCTCGATCAGGGCGGCAACCTCTGGAAATCGACGGCACTCCTTTCACGCTGGACCGGCCCCGTGAACGAAACCGACTGCATCTACTCCGAAAGCGAGCGTCCCGTGGGAAACTGGTCGAACTACACGAACCAGAAGCATCTGACCGACGTTCACTACCTCCTCTGGAACGCAAGCAAGACCGCTGACACCGATATCAAGAATGCGCTGATGACCTACGGCGGCGTCGCAGTCGCGTATTACTCGAGCAGCACGTATTACGACCCGACGAACCATACCTACTACTACAACGGGGCGAATTCGTCGAACCATGAAGTTCTGGTCGTCGGTTGGGACGACAATTTCGACAAGACCCTGTTCAGT
>CALFXN010000321.1 GCA_937957815.1 uncultured Synergistales bacterium | reverse complement strand
GAGCTCGTTCCCATGGCAGGCCCGGCCGTACGCGGAGGAGGGGCCTGGTGGCTCGAGGAACGTTCCGCCCTGAAGGCGGTTTCCGGACTGTTGCGCGGCGCGGGGAAGGAATCGGTCCTTTCGTTCCGCGAAGCGGACGTTCAGGAACAGGCAGGACGGGTTGCGTCCGACGTCCCCGATCCCGCAGCGCCGGCGAAAAAGGCCGCTATCCGGCAACATGACCGGACCGGACCGTCCCTGCCGTTGCTCAGGGGGATCCGGTGGGGGCGTCCGGAGGGGAAAATCCGTGCCGTTCTGGAGTATGCGGGAGATACTCCTCCCGCCGTCGAGGGATCCGGGGGAACGCTTCGCTTCACGTTCGGAACCCCGTTCCCGGAGGATATCTCCGTTTCGGGGACTCCGTATCCGGAGGAAATCCGCCTTTCCGTGACGGGATTCGGCGACAGTGCCGTTCTCGAACTCGCGTCGAACGGGGCGAAGACCGAGTATTTCCAGCTCAGGGGACCGACGCGCCTCGTCGCCGATTTTACGCTTCCGGTCGGAGCGAAACCCCCCGCGTCAGGCGAGTCGGGAGCTGGGAAGGAGCCTCGGAAACCGGCGCCCGATGTCCGCGGGGTGAAGCGGAAGGGGGTGTCGCTTAACCAGGTAGGGAAGCTCATCGTCGCGGTGGACCCGGGACACGGCGGAAAGGATCCCGGCGCGATCTCGAACGGCATCCGCGAGAAGGACGTGAATCTCGGGATCGGACTGAAGCTCGCGGAAGAACTCCGTGACATGGGAGTGGACGTCCGGATGACGCGAACGAACGACACGTATCTTCGCCTTCAGGAGCGGACGGAACTCGCGAATCGCTGGAAGGCCGACATCTTCGTCAGCATTCACGCGAACGCGCTCCCGGCTGGGCATCACGCGCGCGGCATGGAAATATATCTGATGGCGCTGCCGACGGACAAGGACGCGATGCGGCTCGCACTGATTGAAAACAGAGACCTCGCGGCGGATAATGACAAAAAGGAGTCCGCCGCGTCGGACCGGAGAACGCAGTTGCTTCTGAACATCCTCGGGAATATGCAGCAGAACGCGAAGATCAGCGACAGCACCACGGCTGCGGAATACCTTTTCCGTTCGGGAAACCAGGGAGGGCTTCCGATGCGTCGCGTCGCCCAGGCGCCTTTTTTTGTCCTCAGGGGAGCCACGATGCCGGCAGTGCTTGTCGAAACGGGATTTCTCACGGAGGCCGGAGAGGCGAGAATGCTCGCATCGGCCGAATATCAGAAAAAATGCGCGACCGCTCTCGCCAGGGGTATTCTGTCCTATCTGCAAAGCAGGTAGGCGGAAGATATCCGGGGAGATTGCGGGAAGGGAGGATACCCGATGAAGGAACGACAGGACGAGCAGGACGATTTTGTGTTGCCGGAAAACAATCTCGAGGTTCGGGAGGAAGGGGCCGGACTCCGGGAACGCAGAGGCCGCACGCGTCGCGACAGGGATGAGGATGCCGAACCCGGGAAAAAGGCGCCGCGCATCCTCCGCTTTGTCGCATGGGTGGGGCTTGTCGTCCTCTTTTTCGCCGTCGGATACGGGGGAGCCTCCTACGGACTGAAAGTGCTCTCGCAAAAGAAGATTCTCCCGAGAAAGGACGTCGTGCAGGATGCCAAGGGAGCGGCCGAGCTCATGGGCGGCAAGGAGAACGTGTCTCTCGGTGCGCGGAAAATCTCGGTCACCCTGTCGCTTCCGAAGGACGGTTCGATCGCTCAGGAAAAGCTTTCGATTCTTTCGGACCTCATGGAGGACGATATCCGGACCTGCGTCGGGAAGATTGCGGAAGCTTCCGGTATTCCGAACGAGACCGCGCTGATCCACGTCTTTCGCAACGGCGATGTCGTTTTTCTCGATTTCGACCCGCGATTCCCCGATGCGCTCACGAAGATAGGGGAGCGTAACAGTCTGCTCTTCATAACGGCCGTGATCCGGACGTTGCGCGAAAACTTTCCGCCGATCGCAGTCGTCCGCTTTCTCGTGAAGGGACAGGTCACCCGCGGAAGCGCTCCCGTGGATCTCACGGTTCCGTGGAAACTGCCCGAATAGGCGACTGAGGGGGGAAACACATGGTGCGATGCGACGGCCGGAACGACGGCGACCTTCGTCCCGTCACCTTTGAACGACACTTTACCCGATACGCCGAAGGATCGGTTCTGGCCTCGTTCGGAAATACCCGTGTCTTGTGTACCGCGACACTGGAGGAAAAGGTCCCCCCGTTTCTCCGGGGAACCGGCAGAGGATGGGTGACGGCCGAGTACGCGATGCTTCCCCGATCGACGCATGTTCGTACGCCCCGGAGTTCCGCGGGAAACGGGAGAAGCTCGGAAATTCAGCGGCTTGTCGGCCGGTCGCTCCGGTCGGCCGTCCGCCTCGACCGTCTCGGAGAGCGGACCGTCTGGCTCGACTGCGACGTCCTCCAGGCCGACGGAGGAACAAGGACGACTTCGATCTGCGGTGCCTTTGTCGCGCTCGTAGACTGTCTCAGGACGCTCTTCGCGCGCGGGGCGCTCGCCGATATTCCGCTCGTGGCGTTCACCGCGGCGGTCAGCGTCGGAAAGGTAGGGGGGCGCGTCCTCCTCGATCTCTGCTACGAGGAAGATTCGACGGCGGAAGTCGACTGCAACGTCGTCATGAACGAACGAGGGCAGTTCATCGAACTTCAGGGAACGGCCGAAGCCGCCCCGTTCGATCGGGCGGAG
>CALFXN010000320.1 GCA_937957815.1 uncultured Synergistales bacterium | reverse complement strand
CGCACAACGCCATCCTCAACCGAATCGACGAACGCTCTCACGGATTGCACCTCCCGCAGGGCGTGTAGCCCTCGCGTATCGCGTCTTCCCTGTCGTCGAAGCGGACCCGCTTCTTCTCGTCGGGAAGCCCCGTGCAGGTCGGCAGATGGAAGACCCTGCTCCTGACGTTTCCGATGTAGCCCCCTCCGCCCGCCGCCGCAGCCCCGACGGCCGCGGAGGTCTGCGCACCCGTTTTGAGGAAGAGCCTCCTGCCGTCGCTCGAGATCACGACGCTGCCGTCCTTCGCCGTCGAGCGCCACGGAACCCAGGCTTCCCCGAGCATCCGGAGGACCGCTTCGTGCGGGTGACCGTAGTCGTTCTCCGCGGCGCAGGAGATGACGGCCACCTCCGGACGGACCTGCCTCAGGAAGGCCGCGTCCGTTCCGTTGTGCGACCCGTGGTGGGAGACCTTGAGAATCGCCGATTGCGGAAACGCCCCGACCGACGCCCGTTCCTCCCTTTCGGCGTCGGCCATGAGGAGCGCCGTGAAGTACCCGTAGGAGACGCGCAGAACGAGGCAGTTGTTGTTGACGTCCCCCTTCGTGCCGGAGATCTCCCTGATGGGCGCGAGAACGTCGATGACCGCGGCCCCGACACGCTCCGAAAAGCCCGCCTTTGGCCGGCCGAACCGGATCTTCTTCCCCGCGACCGTTTCGAGGAACCGCCGCTGAAGCCCTGAGCCATGCCGGTATCCGCTGTCCCAGATCTTGCCGATCCCGAACGCGGCGAGGACGTCGCTCATGCCGCCGAGATGGTCGGAGTGCGGGTGCGTCAGCACGAGGATGTCGATCTTCCGGACGCCGAGATTCTTCAGATATCGGACCACGGTCGGTCCGGCATCGGCAGGTCCGGCATCCACAAGCATCGTCGAGCCGTTCGGGAATTGGATGAATATCGAGTCTCCCTGGCCGACATCGATGACGTGCATCGCGATCCCGGACGCGAGCGCTGGGAGCGCAGCGAGAATACAGGCGAAAAGCAGGAACAGACGCGACAGGAATCGGATTCGCGTTTTCATGAACGCACCTCCCTCGCGTGTGTTTCGGCGCTCCGGAACTCGGGCGTTATCCGCCGGCGGACGCATCGAACGCGATCTCCCCGGCGACAACGGCCATCCGAACCCCGAGATCGTCGCCGAGGCACGCGAAATCGGCGTCGAACCCCTGCGCGATGCGTCCTCGCCGGTCCTGCATCCCGAGGATCCGCGCGGGCGTCTCCGATGCCATCCGGAGCGCGTCGGCGAGCGATATTTCCGCCGCGACGGCCGTCCGCACGGCCCGGTCCATCGTGCAGACGCTTCCTGCGAAGCCGCTGCGGTCGGGAAGTTTCGCGACCCCCTCCTCGACGATGACGTCGCGCCCCCACCTCAGGCTGCCGAGCCGCCACGTCCCTTCGGGCATTCCGGCGCCGCGCATCGCGTCCGTCACCATCGCCACGCGATCCGTTCCCTTGACTCTCTGGACGAGCCTGAGCAGTTCGTGCGGCAGATGCCGGCCGTCCGCGATCGCCTCGACCGTGACGTCGTCGAAGAGGTATCCGGCCTCGACCATTCCGGGGATCCGGTATCCCCGGTCGCGCCTCACGGAGCTCATCGCCGAGTAGAAGTGGACCATGTGGCGGAAACCGCAGTCCACGGCATCGCGAACCTGCGCAAGCGTCGCGTCCGAATGCCCCATAGCGGGGACGACGCCGCGTTCCGCGAGCCACGCGGCGCACGCGCACGTGCCGTCGAGTTCGGGCGCGATCGTGACGATCGAGACGCACTCGCACGAACCCAGGAGGCGTTCGAGGTCGGCGGGCGACGGAGGGCGAAGGTACGCGCGGTCCTGCGCCCCGGCCTGCGACGGCGCGAGCCACGGCCCCTCGACGTGGACGCCGCCGATCCTGGCCCCGTCCTGGAAGGGGCGATCCCCTCCGGCCGTCCGGACCAGACGCCTGACGACATCGAGAAAGCCCGAGATCTCATCGTCCGGCGCCGTCAGCGTCGTCGGACAGAGCGTCGTCGTGCCGTGGCGCGCGTGTGTCCGGCAGACGATGCGGATCGCGTCCTCGCTTCCGTCCATGAAGTCCGCGCCTCCGCCGCCGTGGACGTGGATGTCGACGAATCCAGGGACGAGACGATGCCCGAACAGATCGACGACCCTGTCCCCATCCCGCGGGACGATCCCCGGCGCGATGCGTTCGATCCGGCCGGCGCGGCAGAGGACGTCGGCGCGCGCGAAGCCGTCGCCGAGAAAGACGAGTCCGTTCGCGAAGACCGTCACGTCCATGCCCGCGTCACTTCGCATCTCGAAGATCCGTGACGCCGAACCGGGCGAGGAGCGCCCGTATGATGCGCGAGGCTCCGTCACTCGCGGCATCCGCCGCGAGCTCTTCTGGCGTTTCGTATATTCTGATTTTCATGGTTTCAGTCCCCTTTCGGAAAGCGCGACGACGCTTTCGACGCCGGAGCGTTCGCCCGGTCAGATCCGAGGCGCCTCCCGGGCTTCAGGGGGCGATCACGATGAGAAATGGAATGTTCACAGCAGGCATTGTATCATTTTTCTTAAAAATACAGAAAACACAAAAAAGCCATTCTCCCAAAGGGAGAACGGCCCGTTCGTGTCGTTTTCCGCACGACGGTTCGGAGGCTATTTCCTCGTGCGGCGAAGGTTCGTGACGGTCGCCCACCCCTCGCCGCCGGGCTCGACGTGGTAGAGCGCCATCTCGCGCCAGTCCATCGCGAGGTCGCCGTGAGCGAATCCGCCCTTGTCGTCGGAGAAGACGATGTCGAAATCGTCGTTCCCCCCGACCCCTCCGACGAACCCTTCGACCGGTTTGCTGTATTTCGTCCCGTCGGGGTATCTGGCTTCCATATAGCCGCTGAAGACCGGGCCGTCCTGCTTCTCGAAGACGTACACGGCCTTTCCCCGCTGCTGCAGGGCGCACTGCTGGTTGATCGCCATGATATATCCCACCCAGCGTCCGACGATGTTCGGATATTCCCCGTCGGCAAAGGCGGCCGGAGCGGAAACGGCAAGAACGGCAAGCGCGAAGACCGCGAACAGTTTCTTCATCTGTGCAGCACCCCCGCAAGTGGTGAATTCATTGTTGAATTATAGCATGGGAAAGTTCCCATCCGGGGGTGCGGACGGTTTCTATACCCAGAACGGCCGCTCCCACAGCGTCAACCAGGTTCCGATGTCTTTGGAGACGGCTTCGTCGAAGATCTTCCGCGCAACGACGATGTCTTCCGCCCCCATACCGACGGCGCAGAAAAATATCGTTTCATCGGATGTTTCGCGGCCCGAAAACTTGCCGTTTACGATGGATCCGAGTTCCGCATGCAACTCTCCCCGTTCCAGTTTCCCCATATTGGCCATGATCGCCGGCGTCTGAATACCCCTGTGAAGGATCGCATCCCAATTGTCCGCTACGATTTTGTCGGCCAGCCGTACGGCTTCGAATTCAAACTCGTAATTTCCTATATTGGCAAGAAAAGCTCCCTTCCGTATCCATTCCGCGCGGACAATCGGCGTCAGGGACGTCGTCGCCGTAACGACGATATCGGCGCCCCTGACGGCTTCCTCCGCCGTAGAAACCCCGACCAGAGGAATTCCCGGGAATCGCTCTCTTTCGATATCGATAAACGCGTCGATTCTCTCCTGAGAAATATCGAAAAGCCGGATTTCCGACAGGGAGGGAATCGCGGTCCGCACCGCCAGGATCTGGGTATGATTCTGTGTCCCGGCTCCAATGAAGGCCGCCGTCACGGAATCCCTGCGAGCAAGATATTTCGCAGCCACGCCCGTCACAGCTCCAGTCCTCATCGCGCTGATGACCGTTCCATCCATGACGGCCAGCGGCGCCCCCGTTTCCGGGTCGTTGAGAATCGTGAGCGCCGACGCTCTCGGAAGGGCGTGCCTTTGGGGATTCAACGGCTTGCTTCCTATCCATTTGATTCCGGCCGTTCGTATGTCTCCTCCGACGAATCCGGGCATGCCGTTTATTCTGCCCGTCACGGCTTCGGAAGCGGCGTCCCCCCACCGGAGCGTCACCTTGTCCGGCACGATGCATTCTCCAAGGTCATGCAGGGAAAAGAACCGTTCGATACGTTCGAGAACCATATCCATATCGAGGGCCCCGCAGCGAATGACATCCTCCTGGCTCAGGTACAGAAACTCGAGCTTCTGTTCCATCGGAGTCTCCTCCTATTCCCCGCCGACGAAATCGCGGATCTGCGTTGCGGACATTCCTTCCAGTCCCAGGGACTTCAGATTCCGTCCCGTCGCCCTGTAGTCCTTTCCGTGGATGATATCCGCAAGCAGAATGATGGCGTCCATCGTCGGGGCGCCGACGCCGAAAGCCCGCCCCAGTTCCGAGAGCGGAACCAGTCCCATGGGAACATCCTCGCTGATGTATCTCGTAAATACGTCCGCCGGAGCCTTGATGCCCCTGTATGCTTCCTGTTTGTGAATCGCTTCGTACAGGGATTCCGATTCCGCGACGTCCATCCCGTAGACTTCGTGAAGCCACTCTCGGGCGCCTTGCGTCCTGACATTCATGGCGCGGGCGACGGCCATCCGTTCATCGTTGATCCGCTCGAGAACCCTGGCCACGCTTGGCGAGATGCCCTGCCTGTAATGCTCGAAGCTTTCCTTTTCCTCGATGCGGGCTATATTCAGGATTGCCGGCGCCGGATGGAAGACGGAACCGATGTTGCCCAGGCTCGTTTCCAGAACGTTTTCCGCGGCCTCGAACTGCGGAAAATACGGCGCCGCAATCCCCAGAAGGTCCGGAGTCCTCGATGCCGGAAGAGCGGCGACCTTCATTCGGCGCTTCACGCTGTAGATCGTTGTCTCGGCATAGCCAGTCTTTCTGCACGCGAAAATCAGGGATTGTGTTTCCCCGACGGTAAAGGACGCGTCCGGATTCACATCTCTCGCCGTTTTCCGAAATTCGATGGCTCCGGCCGTTCTCCCCGGATTGAGAATCACCGTCTGTCCGTCGCCGAGGAACGGCGCGCAAACCCGGGCGATATCTTTGTGGGCGAAAGCCGGAGAAGCCACCATGATAAGCCTGCGCCCTTCCAGAGCCTCAGCGATATGGGACGTGACCTTCCGAATCGGGGCGAATCCCGAAAGTTCAGTCCCTTTGAGATGGATCCCCCCGGCATCGGAAATTTCTTTCAAAACTCCTTCGTCTTTATCGTACAGGCTCACGTTGCAGCCTTTGAGCGACATCCAGGCGGCTATGCCGGTGCCTCCGTTGCCGGCGGCAATGACGGCGACATCAATCATCAGAGTTCCCTCCTGAAATCGAGTCTGCTTTTGCCTGTAATGCATTTCGTGGGGAAAATTTCTGCGTGAGGAAAACGGCAGCTATCGCCCCGATCCCGACAAAATCCGATTTCAACCCCGGATACATCATGAGAAGCGCGGCTATTCCAAGCAGGAACCGTTGGTAGATGCGCAATTTCCCGAGAAAGTAGTTTTCCAGACAGGAAGCCATGGCGACAATGCCGAAAACGGCTGTGACCGTTGCGATCACGGCGTCGATCTTCGTCGCGCCGATCAGGAGCAGTTTGGGCTCGAGCGTGAAGATATACGGCAGAATAAACGCGGCCAACGCGAGTCTGAGGCCGTTGAAAGCCGTCCTGACGGGATCCGCCTTTGCGATTGAGGCCGCAAGGTACGAACTGAGCGCCACCGGAGGCGTCACGGCCGCCATACATCCGAAA
>CALFXN010000319.1 GCA_937957815.1 uncultured Synergistales bacterium | reverse complement strand
TCCTCGGCCATGAAGGCCAGGATCGCCAGCGAGCGTTCGAGCACTCGAATATTCATCCCCGTTTCCGCCATCTACGTCACCCGCCCTTGGATATTGAGTTGGTAATCGACGCTACACCCCGCGTACATCGTTGTCAAGAGGAATGAAAGCGCGCCGACGCGGCAGACGATCCGGCACGTCATCCTTCCGGAAAGCGATGTCGTCTTTCCCTCCGGGATCGGCCGCTCCCGCCATCTGCGCGGCCTCGCTTTTCTTATATTGTATCGGATGTTTCGGAGCGGGCCGAGAACGAACGCACCGGAGCGCAACAACATACGGCGAATCGTTCGTGACATATCCGTTACGAATGTTGCGGACTATCGTAACGGACCGTCCGTATACTTCGCCCAGAACATACATCAGAAGGAGGAATGATGAAATGAAGGGTGCGAAGCTGGTTCTTTCGCTCGTCGCGGCGTGTTCCGTCGCGGGAGCGGCGTTTGCGGGAGATATCGTGATCAACGGATCGACGACCGTACTCCCGATCGCCCAGGCCGCGGCTGAGAAATTCATGGCCGCGAACGGCGGCGTGAAGATCACGGTTTCGGGTGGCGGCAGCGGCAACGGCATTAAGGCACTTATCGACGGAACGACGGATATTGCCGACTCGTCCCGTTTCATCAAGAACGAAGAGGTCGCCGCGGCCGTGGCAAACAAGATCTACCCCGTTCCGTTCGCGGTCGCGGTTGACGCGCTGATCCCCGTCGTCCACCCGTCGAACCCCGTCAACCTTCTGACGACCGAGCAGCTTCGGAAGATCTACAAGGGCGAGATAAAGAACTGGAAGGACGTCGGCGGAGAAGACAAACAGATCGCTGTCGTGGGGCGCGACACGAGTTCCGGCACCTACGAGACGTGGGAAGAAAAGATCATGAAGAAGGAACGCGTCACGGAACGCGCCCTGATCGTGGCGTCGAACGGAGCTATGGCGCAGACGGTCGCAAAGAACAAGCTCGCGATCGGCTACATCGGCATCGGCTACCTGAACGACACCCTCAAGCCGGTCGCGGTGGATGGCATTGGCGGAACCGCAAAAACCGCGCTCGACGGAACCTACCCGGTCGCCCGCTACCTCTACATGTTCACGAAAGGCTGGCCCACGGGCGACGTCCTGAACTTCATCAACTTCGTCCTGAGCGACCAGGGGCAGAAGGTCGTCTCCGAAAGCGGATTCGTTCCGCTCCGCTAGCACCGGCTTTTCGTCCCGGATATCCGGAGAACGCGCACTCTCGCGCACCACGACGCCTCTGTCCCGGCCCTCGCGAGGGCCGGGACAGAGGTCGCAAGGAGGAGTGTCTTCCATGAAAAACGACAAGGTGCCGTCCGCTCTCGTCGCCGTCATATCGAGCCTCGGGATCTTCATCATGATCTTTATCCTCTACTTCCTCACGACAGAGGGGATCCCCGTGCTTCGTGAGATTCAGCTGAAGGAAATTCTCGCGGGACGCGCCTGGTACCCCACCGAGACACCACCTTCGCTCGGAATGGTCCCGCTCATCGCCGGGAGCCTCGCGGTCACGCTGGTTTCCTCGATTCTGGCGCTGCCGCTGAGCCTCCTCGTCGCGATCTTCATTTCGGACGTCGCCCCCTCGTTCCTGCGGGATCTCCTGAAGCCGGTACTCGAACTTCTGGGATTTCTTCCATCGATCGTCCTCGGATTCCTCGGAATGGTCGTTCTCGCTCCGTGGCTCCAGGAGCGTTTCGAACTCCTCTCGGGCCTCAACCTCCTGAACGCGTCCGTCCTTCTCGGAGTCATGATCGTCCCGATCGTCGCCTCGCTCGCCGAAGAGGCGCTCTCATCGGCCCCGGGTGAACTGCGCGACGCTTCGTTCGCGCTCGGAGCCACGAGGTGGGAGACGGTCCGCCATGTCGTCATCCCGTGGGCGAAACCCGGAATCCTGAGCGCGTGCCTTCTCGGCGTCATGAGATCGCTCGGCGAGACGATGGTCGTCCTGATGGCGGCGGGTGGCGCTGCGATTCTCCCCGAATCGATATTCGACCCGGTCCGGCCGCTGACGTCGACGATCGCAGCCGAAATGGGCGAGACTCCCGTCGGTTCGGCGCACTACCACGCACTCTTTTTCGCGGGACTGATCCTCTTCGCGATGACCCTCGCGATCAACATGCTCTCCGCATGGATCGAAACGAAGGGATCGGTGATCCGTTCATGAGCCGCAGACGGTTCGTCGACTGCGCCATGACGGCCGTTTTCTGGACATCGGCCGCGTTTCTCGTCCTGCTCCTGCTCGTCATCCTGCTCTACGTCGCAGCGAACGGATGGAGCTCTCTCTCATGGGAATTCCTGACCGAGCCGCCGAGGGACAGCATGACCCGAGGCGGCATCAGCACCCCGCTCGTGGGAACGCTCCAGCTCGTCGTCGTGTCGATGTTTTTCGCGTTGCCGATCGGCGTCGTCACGGGACTCTATTTCGCGGAGTACTCCCGCAACGGACTCTTCACGAAGATCCTGCGCCTCGCCATCCGTTCGCTCGCAGGGGTGCCGTCGGTCGTGTTCGGCCTGTTCGGTCTCTCGCTCTTCGTCGTGACGCTCGGGTTCGGATCGAGCCTGCTCTCCGCGGGACTCACGCTCGGATGCCTCACGCTTCCGCTCGTGGTCACGGCTTCCGAGCAGGCATTCCGCGCCGTCCCGCAGGACTACCGCGACGCATCCTGCGCGCTCGGGGCGACGAAGTGGCAGACGATCGTGAAGGTTGTCCTTCCGGCGGCCTCATCGACCATCATCACGGGAGCGATCCTGAGCATCGGGCGCGTGGCGGGCGAAACCGCGCCGATCATTTTCACGGGGGCGGCGTTCTACTCCCCGGATTTCGCGAAGAGCCTCTTCGAGGAGGTCATGGCGCTCCCGTATCACATCATGGTTCTCGCGACGGCGGGCGTCAATATCGAGAAGACGAGACCGATCCAGTACGCCACCGTCCTCGTCCTGCTCGCGCTCGTCCTCGGCGTCAGTTCGGCGGGCGTCGTCATGCGGCGAAGACTCCGCAGAAACGGCCGCTGAAAACCATGGAAGGAGATTCGACACGAATGAAGGAGACCGTCCGCATCCGGTCGCGCAACGTCAATCTGTACTATGGCCAGGCACATATCCTCAAGGATATAACATTCGACATCTTCGACAATACCGTCACGGCCCTGATCGGCCCGTCCGGGTGCGGAAAGAGCAGCTGGCTCCGATGCCTGAACCGCATGAACGACTTTATCGCGGGCGCGCGCGTCGAGGGAGAGATCGTCATCGACGGTACGGATATCTACGCACGGGACACGGATGTCATCGCGTTGCGGCGGAACGTCGGGATGGTCTTCCAGAAGCCGAATCCGTTCCCGATGTCGATCTACGACAACGTGGCCTACGGTCCGAGACTCCATGGGATACGGTCGCGCGAACGGCTCGACGGCATCGTGGAGCGAAGCCTCAGGGGAGCAGCCCTCTGGTCGGAAGTGAAGGACTCGCTCGCGTCGCCGGGAACGGGACTCTCGGGCGGGCAGCAGCAGCGCCTCTGTATCGCGCGCGCCATCGCGACCGAGCCGAAGATCCTTCTCATGGACGAACCCACGAGCGCCC
>CALFXN010000318.1 GCA_937957815.1 uncultured Synergistales bacterium | reverse complement strand
ATCACGAACGCTGGAATGGAACGGGATACCCCGCGAAGATCAAGGGGGAGGAGATCCCGATATTCGGGCGGATCGCGGCAGTCGCGGATGTCTTCGATGCCCTGACGTCCCGTCGCGTCTATAAGGAAGCCTATACGAACGACAAGGCCCTCGGCACGATTCTCTGCGAAACCCGCCACAAGTTCGACAGGAGAATCGTGCGTGCCCTGCTCGGTTCCCTCTCTCTCTATCCGCCGAGTACTGTGGTGGAACTCTCGGACGGCTCCGTCGGAGTGGTCCTCGCCTCATCCGCCGGGAATCTCGTCCAACCGGATGTCCTCATCACTCACGATGTCGGCGGGCGTAAGCCCAAGGGGATTACCGTTCTTCGCCTCTCGCGGGGATCGAACCTCTTCGTTCGTCGCTGCCTCGAAATCTCCCACAAGAGCATCGCCTGATCCTCCGCAGCGATGCACCTCCGTTCGTTCGGGTCCAGTCTCCTGGCGAAAGCTTCTTGACAAAATTTGACATGATGTCAAAATATGACATCATGGGGACAAAAAGCAGGAAGCATCGCGAATTCGAACACAGGGAACGGCTTTTTCTGAGAGAAGCGAGACGGCTTCTCCTCGAGAACGGTTTTCCGGCGCTCAGCATGGATCAGGTGGCTGAGGCCCTCGAATACTCGCGGGGGACGCTCTATCAGCACTTCCGTTCGAAGGAGGACCTCGTCTGCGCGCTGACGCTCGAGACGATGGAAACGATCGCCGGCATGATGGAAAGGGTCGAGCGCTTCGACGCCTGCTCGCGCGACAAGACGCTCGCGTGGGGCTTCATGCTCGGGCTGCTTGCGGATCTCCATCCCGACTACATCACCACGCAGCTGATTCTCGAGGTACAGGACATCGACGAGAAGGCATCTCCCGAAAGGGCTGGGAGAATCCGTTTCCTCCACGCGTCGCTTCGCGAACGAGTCCTCTCGATGATGAAGCTCGGCATCCGGGAGGGGAACCTTCATCTCAGGGACGACGCGGAAAAGGAGGAGCTCCTGTTCGGACTCGTCGCGCTTTCGTGGGGTGCGCTCGTGACGGGGACGGATCCGGAGGATAAGCGTCTTCTCTACATGGATGTCGATCTGGGACAGGGACTCATCCGCAATATCGACGCGCTTCTCGACGGATACGGCTGGCGTCCGCTCTCGAAAGATCGAAATCACGAAGATGTGCGGGGTCGGATTCTGCGAGAGGTCTTCGCGGCGGAGCACGCTGCGGTTCGGGCGCTGCGTTCGGGATGCCGTGGACCGGAGAAACGGAGGAACGAAGATGCGTAGAAGGTATGTGATGCTCCTGTCTTTCGCGACGGCGGGAATATTCGGCGGGTGGCTGGTTCTCTCCGGCTGTGCGGGGACGGCGTCGAAAGATCTTCCCGCTGCGGAACAGGGTGGCCGGAGA
>CALFXN010000317.1 GCA_937957815.1 uncultured Synergistales bacterium | reverse complement strand
TTCGATCGGAATGACGCCGAAATCGATCGCTCTGGCGGCTCTCAACCCGCACGCGTCGGACGGCGGGCTTTTCGGAGACGAGGAAAACCGCATCCTCATTCCGGCTGTCGCGCGCGCCCGACAGAAGGGACTCGCGGTCACGGGGCCCGTCCCGGCGGACAGCGTTTTCGCGCTCGCGCTCCAGGGACGATACGACATTGTCGTGTCTCTGTTCCACGATCAGGGACACATCGCCGCCAAGACCTACGACTTCTACAAAACTGTGAGCATCACCTTCGGGCTTCCCTTTCTCAGGACATCCGTCGACCACGGCACGGCATACGACATCGCGTGGAAGGGGCTGGCGAACCCAGTCAGCATGGAAACGGCGATACTCTCATGCTACGATCTCGCACCGAAGTACCGTTGGAAATAACGTTCTCTGCGGGGATCGGATGTATCCGATCCCCTTTTTATCATATTTCCATATACTTTACATAAATTACGAAAATTATATAATTTACTTTTCTTAGAAATACTATTGCCCTTTCAGCTGAAACCCTTCTCATTGCTTGACAATTCAGGACGCTCAGGATACGCTATGTTGCGAAATGCAACATATGGTTTTATATTGCAAAACCTTTCATGAGGAGGATGTCCCCTCTTGAAGAGCGAAGAGAAGGATCCGCATCTTGTTCAATCCGTTCTGCGAACGTTGCGAATTCTCGAACTCCTGAACGACCGCGGCGAAACCGCTCTCGGCGAGATCGCGTCTTCCCTTTGTCTCGACAAGAGCACGGTTTACAGGCTCCTCGCGACGCTCAAACACCTCGGATATGTCCGCCAAACCGGACAGTACGGCGCGTATGCCAATACCCTCAAACTCTTCGAAATGGGAACAATCGAAGCCGACAGACTCGGATTCAAACGGATGGCGCAACCGTATCTTCAGAGTCTCGCAAGGCAGACGCGGGAAACCATCAACCTCGCGATCCTTTCCGGAGCATACGTGATGTACATCGACAAGATCGAAAGTCCGGAAGCGATACGCGTCGGGTACGGTATCGGGAAACGGGTTCCGGCATATGCCACCGGACTGGGCAAGATTCTTCTCGCCCATCTTCCGGAAGGCGACGTCAGACGGATCTTGGCCGGCGTCCAGTTCGTCCGATTCACGCCCAATACCGTCTCGGATCTGGAAGAACTGTTGCCGCAACTCCGGGTAATACGAAAAAGAGGGTTCGCGACAGACAACGAGGAATATGCGAAAGATCTGTCCTGCGTCGCGGCACCGGTCCTGAATCCGAACGGGGATGTGCTCGCCGCCCTGAGCGTGGCATACCCCCGCTACCGCTACAGGAAAGGGGGAAGCGATGAAAAACGTTTTCAGCATCTCGTCGTGTCCGCCGCAGCATCGCTCTCGGCGGATCTCGGAGTCATGAGGACCTGCACCGGACTTCCGGAAACGTACAGATCCGCGATGATTCCGCACGCATCCGCAAGCAAGGAGGAGGCTATCACATGAAATCCCTGTTTTTCTCCCTCTGGAAGTATCTGGGAAAAATCCAGAGGGGCATCATGATCGTGACATCCGTACTCGTCGTCATTCTGATTCTCGTACAGGTTGCGCTCCGCTATCTCTTCAAGCTGCCGCTGATGGGGGTCGAAGAGCTGGCGTGTATGGTCGGATTCTGGATGTACTTCGTTGGCGCCGCGAACGGCTCCCGCGAACGGAGCCACATCAAGGCCGACCTTTTGCACACATTCATCAGGAACAAGAGCGCGCTCTTCTGGGCGAAATCCATTGGAGCCTTCACGGTGACCATACTCGCGGGAATCATGATTTCGTGGACCTGGAAGTATTTCCAGTGGTCGCTGAAGAGCTGGGAGCGATCTCCGGCGCTGATGATTCCGATGGTGTACGCACAGGCGAGCCTGCTCGTGAGCGCGATCCTTATGTTTTTCTATTTCCTCGTTGAGCTGGTCGACTACGTCAGGCAGGCGTGCGGAGAGCCGCCGTTCGATCTTCCTGCAGACGAAGAGGCCGTCGCCTGCGATTCCGGCGACGTCTCTCTCTCCGAGGCGGTTTCCCCGAAGGGAAAGGGAGCGTAACTCATGCATATCATTATCGACCTCATCATTCTCGTCTCTACCATCGTCTTCGGAATCCCGGTCCCGTTCTGCTTCATGGCGGCCGCACTGTACATGGGCCTCATATTCTTTCCGGATTTCTCGTTCCTCATGACGGTGGGTTTCCGAGGGCTGAATTCCCTGACGCTGCTCTCGATCCCGTTTTTCATCATGGCCGGGGCCCTCATGGGAAGCGCCGGAATCGCAGAGCGTCTGACGGAATTCGCGAACTCGATGCTCGGACGCATCAAGGGCGGCATGGGCGCGGCGACGATCGTCGCATGCGCGATCTTCGGGGCCATTTCCGGAACGTGTTCCTCCGCAGTTGCATGCATCGGGAGCATCATGATCCCGAGACTCGAAGCCCTCGGCTACCCGCGGGGATACAGCACCGGCATGGTCAGCTGCGCGGCCGTTCTCGGACAGCTCATCCCGCCGAGCGTTCCGATGATCCTCTACGGATGGGTCACGCAGCAATCGGTCGCCGCGTGCTTCCTCTCGACCGTGGTTCCCGGACTCCTGACCATGACGCTTTTCTGCATCATCAATTTCTTTATGTGCCGGAATTTCCCGACCATACGCGTCGATCCTCCGCTGCCGCCGAAACAGCGGAACGCCGTTATCCTCACATCGTTCAAGCGCGGTTTCTGGAGCCTCCTGATGCCCGTCATCATCCTCGGCGGTATCTACGGCGGCATCACAACGCCTACGGAATCGGCGGCCGTTGCGGTCGCCTATTCAGTGTTCGTCGGATTCCTGATCCACAAGGAACTCAACATGGAGATCCTCGGCAAGGCCCTGTACTCGTCCGCGACAACCAGCGGCGTCATCACCCTGATGCTCTTCTTCGTGACGATCCTCGGACGACTCTATACGATGAAACAGGTTCCGATGCAGATTTCGACGTTCCTTCTGAGCTTTTCGAGCAACAAATACGTCATCCTCTTCATGGTCAACATATTCCTCATCATCATCGGGATGCTCATGGACGACCTCAGCGGAACGATGCTCTCCGCGCCGCTCCTCATGCCGCTCATGCTCAAGATCGGCGTCCATCCGATCCACTTCGCGGCGATCCTCGGGACGAACCTCGGGCTCGGGAACGTCACCCCTCCCACGGCACCCATTCTCTATCTCGGAGGCCGCATCGGAAACGTCTCGATCGACCAGTACATCAAGCCCGCGCTTATATTCATGATTTTCGGCAATATCCCCATCATTATTCTGACGACCTACTTCCCCGGGTTGTCCATGTGGCTTCCGCGACTGCTGATGGGGGTAAAATAGCAAAGGGGCGTGTCCTTTGAAAGGAGGTGACGGCGGGACCGGAACATTCCGATATCGGCGGTATTCGTGAAGTCCCGAAGCGTCTTTACGTGTGAGTATCGAACGGAGGTGTACGATGAGCACGAAACGATCACTGGCTCTCATATTTACCCTTGTTCTCACGCTCGGAATCGTCGCCATACTCGCCCAGTCTCCGGCACAGGCCGAACCGCAGTACAAGTGGAGGCTCGCGCAGGTGCATCCGGTTGACAGCGATTTCGACATCCGGGCGAAAGCGTTCGCCAAGAAGGTCTTCGACCGGAGCAAGGGGCGCATTCAGATCGACGTATTCTCGGGCGGCGTTCTCGGCGACTGGACCGAAACGTTTGAAATGCTGATGCGCGGCACCATCGAAATGACGATGGCCCAGGCCAACGCCAATTTCGACCCGAAGCTGAACCTGGCCTACTACTTCCCGTACCTCGTCAAGGACATGGACGAGGCCAAGAAGGTCTACGGACAGGATGGATGGGCGTACAAGATCATCCAGGATCTGTGGGCGACACACAACGTCAACGCGCTGGCGGTCTTCCCGGTCGGAATGGCCGGTGTTTCCCTGAAAACAAAGCCCGCGGATTACGCAAATCCGACAGTCTCCAAGGGACTCAAGGTTCGCGTCATGCCCATCAAACCCTGCGAGCTGACTTACGAAGCCCTCGGATACATCGCCACGCCGATCCCGTACGCCGAGGCCTATAGCGCCATTCAGACCGGCATCGCAGACGGCCAGATGGGCGGGCCTCCCTTCCAGGCATGGCAGTTCAAGGACGTCAACAAAGTCTGGATCCAGTACAACGACTTCTTCGAGTCCTGGTGGTTCGCCATCAACATGGACCTCTGGAAGAAGCTTTCCAAGGAAGATCAGGATATCGTCCGCACCGCGGCGAACGAAGAATCCCTGATCCGCTGGGACAACGTAGCGAAGGAAGACGAAGAATACCGTCAGAAACTGAAGGCGGAGTACGGCTGGGAAATCGTCATTCTGACCGCCGATCAGCTGAAGACCTGTGCCGATCACGTCCGCAAGGTCGTGTGGCCGAAGATGGAAGAGCTCGTCGGCAAGGAACTGATGGACAAGATCTACAAGGAATCCGGCATCGAGAAAGCGAAGTAAGCGAGACCCAACGGGCGGGGGGCTTCGGCCTCCCGCTTTTTTTAGGAACCCCGAAAGGAGATGTCATACGGTGACTCGGAATCTCAGCAACTGTCTGCGACTCGTCGAAGAAGACAGGGCAATCACTTCCCCCGGAGCAAAAGTTCCCTACTATCCTCTGGTCGTCCGGAAAGGATCGGGAGCGGTCATCGAGGATGCGGACGGGAACTCGTATATAGATCTTCTCGCAAGCGCCGGAGCCGTCAACACAGGTCACTGTCACCCGCGGGTCGTGGAAGCGATTCAGAGGCAGGCGGAGAACCTCATCCTCTACACACACGTCTACATGTACCACGAACCAATCATCGACCTGACGAAGGAACTCATCGCGATCACGCCGGGGGATTACCGAAAACGGGTCTTCTACGGACTCTGTGGTTCGGATTCGAACGACGGAGCGATCAAGATGGCCCGATGGGCGACGGGACGCAGCAAGATCGTCGCCTTCATCCGCGCGTACCATGGGAGCACCTTCGGCGCGCTGAGCCTGAGCGGTGTCAGTCTCCCGATGGTACGCGGCATGGGGCCGCTCGTTCCGGAGATCTATCACGTTCCGTATCCCGATCCGTACAGGACTCCGTTCCCCGATATGTCGCCGGATCAGGTTTCGGATTTCTGCATCGAGCAGATCCGGATCGCATTCTCGAGTTACCTTCCGCCCGATGAAGTTGCAGCCATATTCATTGAACCGATTCAGGGCGACGCGGGATTGGTCGTTCCGCCCCTGAAGTTCATGAAGGATCTTCGCGCCCTGTGCGACGAATACGGCATCCTGCTGATCTCGGAGGAGGTCCAGCAGGGATTCGGCAGAACCGGCAAATGGTTCGGCATCGAGAACTTCGGTGTCGTCCCGGACGCGATCGTCATGGGAAAGGGGATCGCTTCCGGGCTGCCGCTCGGCGGCGTCGTCGCGAGGGCCGAGTACATGGACAACTGGCAGGCTCCTGCCCACCTCTTCACCGCCGCAGGAAACCCGGTCTGCTGCGCGGCTGCCCTTGCAACGATCGGCGTGATCCGCGACGAAGGACTTCTCGAACATACGACAAAGCTCGGCGAACACGTCATGGCTCGTTTCAGGAAAATGCAGGAGCGGTTCGAGATCATCGGTGACGTTCGCGGCATCGGTCTGTCCGTCGGAGTCGACCTCGTTACCGATCGCACGACGAAAGAGCGCAACCGGATTGCGGCCGCGAAAATCTGCTACCGCGCGTGGGAAAAGGGGTTGCTTCTTTCCTTCTTCAGCGGGTCGGTCCTCCGCATCCAGCCGCCTCTCGTGATCAGCCGGGAGCAGATGGACATCGCACTCGACTCGATCGAAGAGTCTTTTGAGGATTTCACCGAGGGCCGCATTCCGGATTCCGTCCTCGATACCGTCAAAGGCTGGTAAAAATTCGAAAGGAGAGACGTTCAATGCAGGAAACAGTGCTCCGGGGATCGTGGGTTCAGATCGAACGGGTCGTTTTGCGGCCCGAGCAACGGGCGCCCCACATCCCGGAAGAGACGCGGAAGGTCCCCCTGAAACTCTGGGCGAAAGGATTTCTCGAACAGGACGCGAATATCGGAGACACCGTCGCGATCCGGACATCGATCGGGCGGTGCCTCACGGGAAAACTCCTCGCAGTCAATCCTCCGTACGTTCACGGGTTCGGGCGGCCGATCCCCGAGCTTCTCGAAGTGGGAGAGGAACTTCGGAGCCTTATCGCGAAGGAGGAATCCAGATGACGGGGACAAGCTATCAGGAGGTCATGTCCCGAAAGGTCGAAATCATGAAGCGCGCGCTCGGGCTCGACTACGGAGAATTCGAGCGCGGCGGCATCGTGTTCGACTACGAGGAAATGATGCGGAAGGCGGGGTACTCTCTCGAAGAGGTCCGCGCGATTCAGGCGGAGACGAACGTGGGGAATACGCCTCTCATCGAGCTGAAGAACCTGACGGCCGCGGCACGGGCGCTCGCTCCGAAGGGAAAGGGAGCCCGGATTTTCCTCAAGGACGAAGCCTGCAATCCTTCGGGAAGCTTCAAGGATCGTCGCGCGTCCGTATCGTGCTATTACGCAAAAAAGCGTGGCTACGAAGGCGTCATCGCCGCAACGAGCGGGAATTACGGCGCAGCCGTCGCGTCGCAGGCGAACATGCGCAACCTCAAGTGCATCATTCTCCAGGAGCTCTTCGACAGCCGTTTCGTCGGCCAGCCGGAGATCCTCGAGAAGGGACGGAAGTGCGAGGCGTACGGCGCGGAAGTGCTCCAGATGACCGTCGGACCGGAGCTCTTCTACAACTTCCTTCTCGTCCTGGAAGAGACGGGCTTTTTCAACGCGTCGCTGTACACGCCGTTCGGCATCGCGGGAATCGAGACCCTGGGATCGGAAATCGTCGATCAGTTCATGCAGCGCGAGAGGCGCCACCCAGACGCGGTCGTCGTGACGAACGCGGGAGGCGGCAATCTCACCGGAACGGCACGCGGACTTCGGAAAGCGGGGGCCAAAGACACCATCGTCATCGGTGCGAGCGTCGACCTCTCGGGACTTCACATGGCGAGCGACCGCGACTTCAACCGAAAATCCTTCACGACGGGGCACACGGGATTCGGCATTCCGTTCACAACATGGCCCGACAGGTCGGACGTACCCCGGAACGCGGCGCGACCGCTGCGCTACATGGACCGGTACGTCACCATCACACAGGGCGAAGTCTTCTACATGACGGAGGCGCTCTCCGTCATCGAAGGGCTCGACAGGGGGCCGGCGGGGAACACCTCGCTGACGGCGGCCTTCGCGATCGCGCAGGAGATGGACCGCGACAAAACGATTGTCGTTCAGGAGACGGAATACACGGGTGCCGGAAAGCACGTGACCGCCCAACTGACTTTCGCACGGGAGAACGGCATCGAGATCCGGAGGGGAGACCCGAAGGAACAGATCCCCGGAAAGAATATCGTCATCCCGGTCGATCCGTCGATGATCCGGGCGAAGGATCTGTCGCTCGACGATCTCAGGGTCTCGTACCTTCACAATGCAATGAAAAATCGGCCGGCCGCCTCGCCGGAGCAGCTCAGCGACATCGAGACTCGATATCTCGCCGAAGAACTCGGCATTGCGACGTCAGCGCTCGAGCCGCTTCTCTTGCGGGCGCGACGAGCGTAGCATATAACCGGACCGAACGAGACGGTGAATGGCTAAGCGGGGGAGAGCGATACGCTCTCTTTCGCTTTCTTTATGGATGTACTGAGATCGAACCCAGCCTACAGATCGAAGCTCGCGATGACCGGGGTATGGTCCGACGGTCGCTCCCACCCCCGCGGAACCCTGTCGATGAAAGCGTCGATCGACCTTTCGGCGACGTCAGGCGACGCGAGAATGTGATCGATGCGCCATCCGATGTTCCGCTCGAGCGCTCCTTTCACCCTGTAATCGAAAAACGAAAACTCCCCCGCGTCGGGCCGGTGCTTCCTGAACACGTCGACGAATCCCCGGTCGAGAACCGCGCGATACGCCGCCTGGGCATCCTCGTGAAAACAGACGTGGTTCCGCTTGTTCTCCGGATGCGTGACGTCGGCATCCGTCGGAGCGATATTCAGGTCTCCCGTCCAGACGAGCGGCTTGCCGATGTACTCCCGGTCGAACAGGGCCCGAAGACGGGCAAAGAAACGAAGCTTCACCGCGTAGTCGGGGAGCGAAATATCCTTTCCCTGTGGAACGTAGGTATTCACGACGGAGACGCCGCGACAGACGCATCGGAGAACGCGCGTCTCGCCGTCGGGAAGCTCGCCGTCGCCGAGTCCGAACGAGACGTCTCCAAGCGCTTCCCTGCTCACGGCCGCGACGCCGTTGTACGATTTTTCTCCGCGGAACGCGGCGTGGTACCCCATCTCTTCGAAGTCTCCGAGCGGAAAATCCGCGTCGACGGCTTTCGTTTCCTGAATGCAGAGAAGGTCCACCGGCTGCTTCGCAAGCCACCGGCGAAGGATCGGAAGGCGACTGCGGACGGAGTTCACATTGAACGATGCGATGCGAAATTCCGACATGGAACGATCACTCCCCTTTCGAAGCCCGTACGGAACCAAGAGACATGCTGAGCAGCCCCATCAGGAGGAGCACGATGCCAGACATGCTCACGAAGGTCAGGGACTCCCCGAGGAGCAGAACTCCAAGGAGAAACGCCGTCAGCGGTTCGGTCAACGTCAGGGTATACGCCGTACTCATCGGAGTCGTCAGAAGCCCCCTGCTGAAAAGCGTATACGGGAGCGCCGTCGCGAGCGCCCCGAGATGCAACGCGACTCCCGTGCCCCGCACCGATACGATCCACGACATATCGGACAGCAGCAGAAACGGTGTCAGAACGAGCGCACCGAGACACAGCGCCGCAACCGCCGCATCCTCCGAAGGACGGACGCGGCCAATCCCCTTGATGCCGATCCCGCAGAACGCGTAACAGACTGATGCGATTGCCGCCAGCGACACCCCCGCCGCGTTTGCGGTCATTTCACTTCCACCGCGCGAGAGCAGGCAACACCCGGTGATCGCGAGAAACGTCGCGATACCCCAGCGAAACGTCAGTCGTTCCCCGTAGACAACCCTGCCGAGAACGCCGGCCGCAACGGGAGCACTTCCAACCGCGACCATCGTTCCGACCGCGACGCCGGTCAGGCGTAATGAGCTGAAGAAGCAGATCTGGAACAACGCCATGCCAAGCGCAGCTGGAATGCATGCCCTCCAGGGCCATGCTCCCCGGAAGAGAGCGAATCCTCGGCGCGCCATCGAGAAAAGAAGGAGCAACATCCCCGCGATACCGATGCGAACCGCCCCCACGACAAGCGGAGAAACCTCCATCGGAGAAAGAAGCGCCTGTGCCGTCCCGGACGTCCCCCAGAAGATGCCCGCCGCGATGATCGCGAAGGTACCTGCGGAATCGCCTTTCAGCTTCCTCACTCCCCTTTCCGGTTCAACCCGGCACCGACTCCGAGTAATCGTCGCGGTTCACGCGTCCCGAACAGATCTCGCCCCGCAGAAAACGGGCGACATTGCCGGCTGCGACAACGGCCGCATCGGCGAATCCTTCTTCGGCGCTGTTTGAGTTGTGAGGTGA
Source organism: uncultured Synergistales bacterium (assembly GCA_937957815.1). Classification (GTDB taxonomy): domain Bacteria; phylum Synergistota; class Synergistia; order Synergistales; family Aminobacteriaceae; genus CALFXN01. The sequence goes on along the minus strand of CALFXN010000317.1, from coordinate 1,674 downwards.
TCCAAGGACATTCGGAAGATCGAGAAATGGGAACCGAAGCGAAAAATCCCCTCCGCCCCAAGTCGGTTCCCGCCACCAGACATCGATCCCGGCGCAAAAGTCGGGATGCGTCATGCAATGCTCGTAGAGTGCCTCTTCGTCGACGAGATGCGCCCGGGCGACGTTCACGAAGATCGCGTCGGACTTCATTGCCGCGAGTTCGGCGCGGCCGATGACGTTCTTCGTCCGCCGCATCAGAGGAAGAGACATCACGACGATATCCGACAATCGAAGCCCCTCGTGGAGGTCGTCGAGCGTCCCGCAGAAAACGACGTCATCCGATGTCTTCCCCGAAGAGTTGACGGCCGCGATCTTCACCCCGAACGCCCTGAGGAGGTTCGCGACCCTCTTGCCGATGCCGCCGTACCCGATGATCCCGGCGGTCTTGCCGCGGAGAGTTCTGAGGACCGGCTCCTCCTTGTGGAAGCACCCTCTTCTCAATTCTTCGTGCAATGGCAGCAATTTTCTGGAAAGCGACAGAATCATCGCCAGAGTGTGCTCCGCAATCTGGGATGACCATCCCCCGGCGTTGCACGCAATCGGAAGAGACTCGGGAATGGAAGAAAACGGAAGGAAATCCACGCCCGTCGATATCGTCTGAAGGAATCGGACGCTTCCGAGGAGAGCGTATTCCTCCGGGCGAATTTCCCTATTGAAAAAGAAACACAGAATCGCGTCGCTGTTTCGGATCGTTCCGGATCTCGAGCTGTCCGGTTCGTCGGACAGGAAAGAAAGCGAGACGTCCGGTCCGAGAACTGAACGGATACGTTCCCTGAGCGCCTCCTCCATCGGACACGCCACCACAACCCGTTTCGCCACAGTCATACGGCATACCTCCCTGTAACCAGTATCGGAAGTATTATCACACAGTCGGGCGACAGACGCATCGCGGTTTTCCCCCCGGATGGTGACGTGTATAATATTTTCCTGAAGTCTCACTATTCTTCTTGCGAACGGGAGGGAAGAACATGACGTCACAGTGTTTCGAAATGAAAGATGCTCTGAGATACGGGATCCATGCGGAAATCGAGGCGAAGGAATTCTATCGCGTCTGGGCGGAAAGCGTGTCGGAACCGCATCTGAGGAAGGAGCTCATGGAGCTCTCGGATTGGGAGAACGAACACGAGGAAAGCCTCAGGAGCATGTACGAGAAAATGTACGGCGAAACATGCCCCATCGATCCTGCGATCGTCGTCTCTCCGGAACTCAAGGTTCAGACGAAGGACTTCGGAGATGTCACGTCACTCCTGCGGATCGCCTCCGCCGCGTATCTCTCGGAAATGCGGGCGGTGGAATTCTACGAGAAGCTCGCAAAGGAATCGAGCGGCGAGGCGTCCGTCATGTTCGGCAAACTCATGGAGATGGAAAAGGGGCACATGGATATCACCAAGAAGCAGTATCTCAGGATACGCGAGGACGTGGTCGGATTCCGGGCTTTCTGACCGGCGCGGACGTTCGCGAAAGAGGCGGTTCCGTTTTTCCGGAACCGCCTCTTTTTTAGAACGCCTTCTGCCGGAGCATCCTCCGGAGTACCTTTCCCGTGCTTGAAAGAGGAAACGTATCGATGAACTCGACCTTTCGCGGAACTTTGAAATGCGCGAGCTGGCTCTTGCAGTATTCAACGATCTCGCGCTG
>CALFXN010000316.1 GCA_937957815.1 uncultured Synergistales bacterium | reverse complement strand
GACCACCGAGATCTACACTCTTTCCCTACACGACGCTCTTCCGATCTGGGAGCGACCTGTTCGCCGACATCAACGGGCGCCGGTATGTCGGGGACGCCCCATACTGGTCCGTTCGCCGCGTCTTCGGCGTGACGATCGTCCTTCTCCTGCTTCCGGCGGTCATCTTTTTCGGCTGGAGGGCGCGCTTTTCGAGAAATATCCGCGAGGAACTGAACGTTCGGGACAGGAGCTTTCTGACGTACTACAACAGCATCCCGACCGCCGCGTACACCTGGCGGGCGAAAGACGGCGGCTTCGTCCTCGTCAATTACAACTGCGCCGCGATGAAAAAAAGCGGAAATCGGGTTTCGGAAGACGTCGGAAAGAAGCTGACGGACCTGTACGCGGACGGCGGCGAACTCTCCTCGCTGCTGCGCACCTGCATTGAACGGCGGTGTACGCTCGAAAGGGAGCTCACGCTCAGTCCGGGCGGGACGACGTCCGAATTCCAGGTCTCCTGTTTCCATCTCGCTCCGGACTGCGTCATCATGCACGCGAACGATGTCACGATCCAGCGGCGCATCGAGCGCAGGGAAAGCGAATACCGCCGGCAGTTGCAGGCTCTTGCGGCGGCTCTTTCCGACTCGGAGGAAAAGGAGCGCCGGAAGATCGCGTCGGAATTGCACGACACGATCGGCCAGAACCTCGCGCTGTCGAAAATCCGGCTCGTGCTGCTCTCCCAGAACACGACCGACCCCGGGACGCTGGAGGAGCTGTCGCACGTCCTCGGGGCCATCGACGAATCGATCCGCATGACGAGGGCGCTGACGTTCGAACTCGGCACCCCCGTCCTGTACAAGCTCGGATTCGGCCCCTCCGTCAACTGGCTCGCCGAGAAGCTGTACGACGAATACGGGCTCAGGGTCGCCTACGACAACAGGGGTCTTCCCGACACGATGGTCGACGAGATGAAGGCGTTTCTCTTCAGGGCGCTCCGTGAGTTGCTCATGAACGTCGTGAAGCACGCCGGAACGGATCGCGCGAAGGTCGTGAGCTCCTTCTCCGACAAGCGCATTCTGCGGCTCAGCGTCATCGACCACGGGAAGGGATTCGACGCCGGAGAAATCTCCTTCACCGGATGGAACGAAACATCCTTCGGACTCTTCAGCCTGAAAGAACGCCTGAAATCCCTCGGAGGGCATACGGACATCCGGTCGATACAAGGACGTGGAACGAGAGTGACGCTTGTCGTTCCCGTCGAAGCCTTTGAACGAAAGGGAGCGTGAGCGCGATGATCAGAGTCGTCATCGCCGACGATCACACCATCGTCAGGGAAGGAATCAGGATGATACTGAATCGCATCCCGGAAGTGACCGTCGTGGCGGAAGCCTCCAACGGCCGCGAGGTCATCGCGCTCGCGGACGAACTCAAGCCGGACGTCATCGTTATGGACGTCATCATGCCGGAAGCCGACGGCATCGAGGCAACCGTCGCGATCACGCGCCGGAACCCGGAAATCGGAATCATCGCGCTTTCGATGTATTCCGACAGACACTTCATATCGGAGATGCTCCGGGCGGGGGCGAGAGGATTCCTCCTGAAAGACTGCGCCTCGACCGAACTCATGGAAGCCGTGTACGCCGTGCGGAAAGGCGACGTCTACCTCGGGCCGAGCGTGTCGGAAATCGTGGCGAAGCTCTACGTGAACACCGTTCGCGGCGAGAGGGGCGATTCGGGGCTTTCTCCCCGGGAGAGCGAGATCGCGAAGATGCTCGCGGAGGGGCGCACGAACGCCGAAATCGCGGAAACGCTCCACGTCAGCGTCAAGACCGTCGGAACGCATCGCCAGAACCTCATGAAGAAGCTCGGAGTCAGAAATATCGCGGAACTCACGAAATACGCGATCTCCAAAGGGATCATACCGGTTTCCCGCTGACGCCGCCCGTTTCGTCACCCCCGACGAACGGCGGTTTTCGGGACCGTCCCCTTCCTTTTTTCCCTAGAAAAAATACTGCGATTCGGACGACGGGGAGCGAACGCCCTGCCTCCGGCGCCGATGTGCCGTTTCCCTTTCCGACGGTAGTGTAATGCCGTATGTATGTTCAGCACGGACAGCGGGCATTCATTCGGTGCCTTCTGACCGCGGGGAAGCGCCGGAAGGCGATCGCCCGAGTTTTCCCGGGCACGAGTCCGGAGAGAGAAGGAGGTCCGGAAGATCGTCACGGCGAGGGAAGCCGGAGGCGACATCGAACGACACGCCCGGTTCCGGGGACGGACCGGTCGGAGGAAACGTCCCGGAAGATCGGGCGTGGACATTGTGCCGAAAGGGTGGTTTTTCGCGATGAGAGTCAACGACAGGTATGTCTCATTCTATTACGAACCGGATCACGACAGGGGGAGCGTCACGATCGAACCGGAACGGACGGCGCTTCTGGTCGTCGATCTCCAGCGGGTTTTCGTCACGCGCCCCGTCTATCCCGACCCGACGAAAGAGCAGCGTGTCCATCTCGAGCGATGGAAACCCTTCTACGATACGATCGAACAGATCGTCGTCCCGAACAACCGGCGGATCCTGAAGGCCTTCCGCGAAAAACAGATGGAAGTCCTCTTCGCCAAAATCCAGTGCCACAAGAAAAACGGCAAAGACCGATCGCTCGACCAGAAGGCGACGGGATTCAACGAGCTGCTCCTCCCCATCGGCTCCGCGGACGCTGAAATCATCCCCGAGCTCGCGCCGGTCGACGACGAAATCGTCGTCACGAAAACGACCGACAGCGCCGTGACGGGGAGCAGTCTTCGGCTCATCCTCCATAACATGGGAATCGATACGGTCGTCGTGACGGGCGTCTACACCGACCAGTGCGTCTCCGGAACGGTCCGGAGCCTCGCCGACGAGAGCTTCAGGGTCTGGCTCATCGAAGACGCGTGCATGGCCGGGACGAAGGAAATCCAGCGGCACGAGCTCGAAGTCCTGAACAACATCTACTGCCACGTCATCAATACGGACGAACTGCTCGCCGCAATAGGCTGACGGGAGGGATCGCGGATGCCAGAGAAAAAGGAGTCGCTCAGAAAGGAACTCTCGTTCATCAGCATGATTTCGATCGCGTGCGGCGCGGTCATCGGCGGATGGCTCGCGGAGGCGCCGTACTGGTTCTCGATCACCGGCGCGGGCGCGGCGTGGATCTTCCCGCTGCTCGCGTTCCTGCTCATTCCGGTGGGACTCGCGTTCGCCGAACTGTCGGCGATGCTGCCGTTCTCGTCCGCGGTGGACGTCTGGACCACCAACGCGTTCGGCCACGGCGTCGGGTGGATTATGCAGTGGATGATGTTCCTCGTCCAGGTCGTCGAACCGCCGATGATGGCGTTCATCTTCATCACGGCCATCGACTTCTTCTTTCCGATCCCGAAGGAGCTTCAGGTCTACGTCGCGATCGGCATCGTATTCGTATGGTACGTGCTGTCCAACTTCGACATCAGTCTCACCGGGATGCTCTCCAACATCTTCTTCTTCGGGATGGTCGG
>CALFXN010000315.1 GCA_937957815.1 uncultured Synergistales bacterium | reverse complement strand
GACCTCCGCGCAGAGATCTGCTCGTGGTGGAAGCGCCGCCACGGCCTCGATGCGACGCCCGACGAGGTATTCGTCACGGTGGGCGGCATCCAGGCGTCGTCGCTCTTCTTCGAGGCGATGCTCGACCCCGGCGACGAGGCGCTCGTCGTCGAGCCCTACTTCACGGCCTACGCCCAACAGATCGAGTATGCGGGCGGCGTGGTCGTCCCCGTGCCCACGCGCGCCGGAGACGGCTTCCAGCCGTCGCCCGACGCGATCGAGCGCGCCGTGACCGCGAAAACGCGCGTCCTCGTCCTCAACACGCCGAACAACCCGACGGGCGCCGTCCTGAGCCGCGAATGCCTCGAAGGCGTCGCCGAAGTCGCGAAGAAGCACAATCTCTTCGTGCTCTCGGACGAAATCTACGAATCGTTCGTCTTCCGGAGCGTTCACACCTCGATCGCGACGCTTCCGGGGATGAAGGAGCGCACCATAACGCTCGGCGGCTTCTCGAAGAGCCACTGCATGACGGGTTGGCGCATCGGATACGTCATCGGGCGGCCGGACCTCCTGCGGACGATGATCACGCTCTCCGTCGTCCGGACGTTCGGCGTCAATACGCTCGCGCAGCGCGCGGCGCTCTACGCCCTGAAGACGCAGGACGACCGCGTCCGCGAACGAACGGCGGTCTTCGGGGAACGCATGAAGTACGCCGCGTCGCGGCTCAACGCGATGAAGGGCGTCCGGTGCGCGGAGCCGAACGGATCGTTCTACCTCTTCCCCGACATCACCGGAACCGGAAAGACGAGCGAGGAGTTCGCCTGGTGGCTGCTGGAGACCGCCCACGTCGCGGTCGTCCCGGGAACGTCCTTCGGCGCGAGCGGCGAGGGACATGTCCGCATCGCCTGCACGCTCCCAATGGAGGGACTCGCGAAGGCGTTCGACCGAATGGAACGCGCGCTCCCGTCGCTGTAGCGGATCACGCCGAACGCCACGCGCTGAAAACAGAGAGAGCCCGGCCTGAAAGCGACGGCCGGGCTCTCGCATTCTTTACAAGGATCGGCGGACGCGTCCTGGCGGCGTTTTCGACCGCGACGCCGCGATGTCGACGATGTCCCGGAGCAGCGCGAACGCCGTCCTTCCGTTCCGCAACCGTAACGTGACGGAACGCTCGTCGTGGCCGTCGGAAAGCAATCGTACCCGAATGAGTGAAAACGCCGCAAGACGACCGCAGCAGAAGGGTCGGATCGAGCGGCTGTGGGGAACGCTGCAAAGCAGCCTCGTCGTCAAGATACGTCTCCGGGGAATCAGGACCGTCGATGAGGCGAACGCGTTCTTCCCCGCCGTCCTCGAGGTAGGCCACAACGAACGCTTCGCCGTCGCGGCAAAAGACGCGAAATCCGCTTTCCTCCTCTTTCCTGAAAGGAAGAAGCTCGGCTCCGGAAAACGAGACTCCGGCCCAGTCTATATACCAAAACAGGTCGGCGTCAATGACGGCTTCCATGAAGCGTGAGCCCGATTCGTACATACTATCTATCCGGGCATGGCATTGTCTCTGTCCTTTGACACATTGCTATGTGGTTTCTTGACATCGCAGTGATTTGATAGTAGAATTTATTTGTCGACAAAAAAATGTATGGAATTATCTAAAATTCGACGTCATATTGGGAGAACGATATGGACATACTTCCTTTCGAGCGAGACACCTTGGGTGAACGCGTCGCCGACTATATTCGGCGGCAGATTCTCTATACGGACGTATTCCGGGATGGCGACCACATCCTCGAAACGGAAATTGCGGACCAGCTGCGAGTGAGTCGCGCCACGGTCCGCGAAGCGCTTAAGGATTTGGAAACGCAAGGCATCGTCGAGATCATCCCGCGTCGCGGGACGTACGTCGCCGCCTTCGACCACAAGGACATGATCGAGATTCTGGAGCTCCGCTGCATGTGCGAAACGCACATTTTCAAAACGCTTATCGACGGTGACATGCTGGACTTAAGCGACTTCGACACGCTGCGATCAACCATCGACGACATGGTGCGGGTTTCGCGATCCCCGGGAG
>CALFXN010000314.1 GCA_937957815.1 uncultured Synergistales bacterium | reverse complement strand
TCTTTCGATCGCGCTCGACATGATCGGCGCGATCCTGTCGGGCGGAAACACTGTCACCGAGGTCGGCAAGCTTGGCGACGAATTCTCGGTCTCGCAGGTGTTCATCGCCTTCGCCCCCCATGATGACGCTTTCGTGGAGAAAATCACGGAATCGGTCATCGCCGACCTTCGGGCAGCCACACCGGTTGGGGAGGATGGGGAGATTCTCTATCCCGGCGAACGGGCGGGCCGGACGCACAGGGAGAACCTCGAGCGGGGCATTCCCGTCGTCGAAGACATCTGGCGCGGCATTCTCGACGAGCTTCACGGCGCGTAAGGCAGGAGTTCTGCGGGAGGAAAGCCTCCCGCTCTCATCACAATCTCATACTCTCAGAGGAGGTACCACGGAATGAGGAAGTTTGCGGCACTGTTTCTCGCAGCGGCTCTCGCGCTCGTCTTCGCCGTCCAGGCGGTTCCCGCACGGAGCGACGCGGCTCCGCTGAAGCTCGTCGCGGCGCACAACCAGACGTCCCAGGAGAACCCCTACCAGTACGGCATGAAGAAGTTCAAGGAAGTTCTCGAGAAGATCTCCGGCGGCGAAATCACGGTCGACGTCCATGCCGGGACGATCGGGACGAACGAGGACGAACTCGTCGAGAAGCTCAAGCTCGGCGCGGCCGACGTCGTCGTCGCGTCCCCCGGCTTCATGACCAAGATCGGGATCCCCGAGGTGGATCTCTTCTCGCTGCTCTATCTCTACAAGAGCTTCGACCACTGGGGAAAGGTCGTCGACGGCGAGGTCGGACAGACGCTCTCGAAGATCATCAACGAAAAGTCGAAGAACACCTTCCGGATCGCCGCGTTCTGGTCTGCGGGCGTCCGGAACTACTACGGCAAGAAGCCCGTCAACGCGATCGACGACCTCAAGGGCATGAAGATCCGCACCCAGATGTCCGGCGTCGTCGCCGAGTTCTGGAAAAAGACCGGCGCGATCCCGACCCAGGTCGCATGGGGCGAACTCTACCAGGCGCTCCAGCAGGGCATCGTCGACGCGGCCGAGAACGACTACACGAACTTCAGCCTTCTCGACCACCACAAGACCGCCAACGGAAAGTTCATCACCGAGACGGAGCACGACTACACGACCCGCTTCGTCCTGATGAACGGCAAGAAGTGGGACACACTGACCGACAAGCAGAAGGAATGGATCACTGCGGCGATGAAGGAAGCCACGACCGAGGAACGCGCCGTGACGTTCGACCGGCTCGCGAAGTCCAAGGCGAAGGTCATCGCGGACGGCGGCGTCGTGAACACCCTCGACAAGGCCCCGTTCATGGCCATTGCGGTTCCCATCCAGGACAAACTCGCCGAGTCGCTGAAGCTGACCGATCTCGTGGAGAAGATCCGGGCTGCGGGAAAGTAGCCTGCGCTCCGGACGCCGTTCCCCCTCCCCGATGGGAGGGGGAACGGCGTTTCTTTGAAGGACTGCCCCCGGATTCCTCGCACCGCGAGGGGGATCTTTCTTTATCCGGCAGTCTTTCCGCATAGGAGGAATACTGTGAAAAAATTGGTTTCGAGTCTCGTACGCTTTCAGGAGACGATGGGAATGATTGTTATCACCGTCATTTT
>CALFXN010000313.1 GCA_937957815.1 uncultured Synergistales bacterium | reverse complement strand
CGCGGCGAGTACGAGATCACGACGATCAACAACAGATACATCGAACTCGGAGAACTTCGATACGACTTCGTGCGCGGCCGCTGGATGGACACGGGGACGTTCGAGTCGTACCACGAGGCGAACAGGCTCTTCTTCCCCCGGCGGCAATAAGAGGCGACGCGCCGTTTCCGGGAGCCCGCGAACGGCGCAGGAGGGAATTCCTCAGCGAAGCTCGCCGGGGAAGACGGAATACCAGAGGAGATCGTTCCAGACGCCGTCCCTGAAGAAATGCTCCCGGAATTTTCCCTCGAACCGGAATCCGAGTTCCTCGTAGAGCCTCACGGCCCGGACGTTGTCGGCGATGACGTTGAGGTAGATCTTGCGCAGGCAAAGCGCCTCGAATCCGTAGAGGCACATCCGCCGCGCGGCGGCTTTGCCGTACCCCTTTCCCATGTGCGCCCTCGCCCCGATCACGATCGCGAACTCCGCGTGCAGGTCGATCGAGTGACGGTTCTTGAGGCTCACGACGCCGACGAACGACTCGCCCCGCGTCTTCGGCTCCGTCAGGACGATCGCGAGATGGACCGACTCCGGGTGCGCGCCCCCGACGATCTCCGCGAGAACGCGCCTCGTTTCGTCCGGAGTGCGCGGCGTCCGCGTGAAGGCGAAGCATCGTGCGATCTCCGGATCGTGCTGCCAGGAGGAGAATCCGTCGAAGTCGTCCATCCGCAGTTCCCGGAGGAACAAACCGTCAATCGTCGTGGACAGCAACATCGGTTTCATCCTCCGGCCTCTTTTCCGCTCGTACGCGGACGCTTCCGATCACGCGCGCCGGGTTGCCGCCGACGATCGAATCCTCCAGGTACTCGCCCCCCGTCACGACGGACCCCGCGGCGACGATCGAGTTTCTCCCTATCCGGACGCCCTTCAGGATGATCGCGTCGTTGCCGACCCAGACATTCTCTCCGAGAACGACGGGCGATACGCGGCCCGACGACGACCGGCGCTCGTCCGGATCGACGCCGTGCGCGTCGAAATCGAGAATCTGGACGTCCTTTCCGATCAGGCACCTGTCCCCGATCGTGACGTTCCGGACGGCGATCGCGAGAAATCCGTTGTTGATTCCGACGGCGCTTCCGATTGCGATGACCGCTTCGGGCAACCGCGCCTGAAGCTCGCAGCGGGAGGACGCGAACCCACCGCCGATAGGGTATCCGATCGTCGTGCGGTCTCCGATGCGGATCGTCCCGTCTCCGCAGAGCCGCGTCGCTTGATAGAAGCGGATTCCGCGGCCAAGGCGGATCCCGGTCCCCTCCCACCATGCGCCGAGGCGCGCGAGCGCGACGTTCTTGCGCGAACCCAGGCTCCGGAGGAACTTCGTGACATGCCGGCGCATCAGGACGAAGGAGGTCGGCCGCCGGCGGGCGGTCTCCCCGGAGATCCCCCTCATGGCCTGAAGGCGTTGACCGCGTCGCAGACGATCCCGACATCTCCGGGCGACATTCCGTTGTACAGGGGGAGGCTCAGGACGCTCCGCGCGAGACGCTCCGCCCTAGGGAAACTCCCCGCTCCCAGGCCGAGATGCGCGTAGACCCCGGAGAGATGCGGAGGGATCGGATAGTGGATCTGCGTCCCGATCCCGCGTTCAGCGAGGAAGACCTGAAGCCGGTCCCTGAACTCCGTTTCGATGACGTAGAGATAGAACACATGTGTGGCGCCGGGGCGGATCTCCGGCTTCTTCACGAACGGAGAGCGGATGCCTTCATCGTACCGTTCCGCGAGGGCGATCCGTTCGGCGTTGATGTCGCCGAGATGCCGGAGCCGGACGCGCAGGAGCGCGGCCTGGATCTCGTCGAGGCGGGAGTTGATGCCCTCCTCGTCGTTGACGTACTTCACGCGGCTTCCGTAATTCCGCAGCGAACGAACCCGTTCGGCGATCCGTTCGTCTTTCGTCGCGAGGGCGCCGGCGTCGCCGAAGGCTCCAAGGTTCTTCGTCGGGAAGAAGCTGAAGCAGCCGATCGTCCCGAGCGTCCCCGTCTGCATGCCGTTCCACAGCGCCCCGTGGCTCTGAGCGCAGTCCTCGATGACGGGGAGCCCTTCCTTGTCCGCCGCCGCGCGGATTCCCCCCATGTCGCAGGGCTGTCCGTACAGGTGAACGGCCATGATCGCCTTCGTCCGCGGGGAGAGCGCGTTGCGGATGTTCTCGGGGTCGAGGCCGTGGAACCCGTCGGGCTCGACGAAGACGGGAACGGCTCCGTTCCGGGTGATCGCGAGGACCGTCGCGATATAGGTGTTCGCCTGGACGATGATCTCGTCGCCCGGGCCGATCCCGAGCGCGCGGACCGCAAGGGCGAGCGCGTCGAGCCCCGAGTTGAGGCCAACGCAATGCGGAATTCCGAGAAAAGCCGCATACTCCCTCTCGAACGCGGCGACTTCCTCCCCGAGAACATACCAGCCCGAGCGCAGAACCCGGAGCGCGGCCTCCTCGTATTCGCTGGCGTGCGCCCGAAAGCCCGGTTCGAGCGTGTTGAAGGGAAACTTTCCTCTCGTTCCGTCGTCGTTCGTCACCGGTCACTCCCCCTTTTTCCGTCGTCGGGCTCCCGGACGAGACGGACGAAGTCATCGTAATTTCTGATATAGTCGGCCTCGTTGTAGAAGTCGGAGGCGAGGACGAGAAGGACGCTGTCGTCCCGAAGCCATGTCATCGTGTGCCACATCCAAGGGCCGACATACGCCCCGACGGACGGATCGTCGAGAACGAAGCTCTCTCGTTCCCGCCCCGTGTCGATGTCGAGCCGGACGCTTCCGCTCACGCAGACGAGAACCTGCTCGAGCGCGCG
>CALFXN010000312.1 GCA_937957815.1 uncultured Synergistales bacterium | reverse complement strand
AATTCGCACCGACGCGCAAGTTCGGCGGACACGCCGGGCAGGAACGCTCTTCCAAGGTTCGATAGGAGGGGATGAACATGGAAGCCAAGGCAATGGCTCGACAGGTTCGGGTCTCTCCTATCAAGGTCCGCAGGGTTCTGGAGCTTATACGGGGAAAGAAGGTCGGCGACGCGATAATGGCTCTTCGGTATTGCCCGCAGAAGCCCGCCCGCCTTGTTGGAAAGGTTCTCCAGAGCGCGGTTGCGAACGCCGAACATAATTTCGGAATGGATACCGACAAGCTCTTGGTCGTTGCGGCTATGGCCGATAATGGCCCGTGCATGAAAAGATTTCGCCCCGTCTCGATGGGAAGGGCCCATCCGTTTCGCCACAGGACGAGCCATATCACCGTCGTTGTCGCGGAACGTTAAGGGAGGGTAGCTCATGGGACAGAAGGTACATCCCGTAGGGTATAGACTCGGCGTCATGAGCGAGTGGGAGTCCAAGTGGTACTCCAATAAAAAGGACTACTCAAAGAACCTCCATGAGGATCTCAGGCTTCGCGAGTGGATCCGCAAAAAATGGAACGGTGCGGGGATTTCCAGGATTGAGATCGAACGAATCGGAAACGTTATTCGCTTTACTGTTTGGACCTCCCGGCCTGGTGTCGTTATAGGCAAGGGTGGCACCGAGATCCAGGTTGTCAAAGAAGAGCTTCAGAAAGTTTCCGGCGCGAAAGTGATGATTATTGTTCAGGAGATCAAGAATCCCGACGTCGAGGCGCAGCTTGTGGCCGAAGGAGTCTCTTCCGCTCTTGAGCGGAGAGTGAGCTTCCGGAGGGCGATGAAGCAGTCGATCTTCCGTGCCATGAAAGCTGGAGCAAAGGGAATCAAGATCCAGTGCTCCGGACGTTTGGGCGGCGCGGAAATCGCGCGTTCCGAGTGGTACAACGAAGGAAGGCTCCCGCTTTCGACGCTTCGTGCAGACATTGATTACGGTTTTTTCGAGGCGAAGACGGTGTACGGAGTCATTGGCGTGAAAGTGTGGATTTTCCGCGACAAGGAACACGAGCGCCCGGTTTCCCCCAGGATGGGAAGAAAAGCGAGGGGGTAAAGAGTCATGTTGATGCCGAAGCGGGTTAAATACCGCAAACCCTACAGAGCGCCTCTCAAGGGCATGACAAAGGGAGGACAGACGGTCAGTTTCGGGGATTGGGGACTTCAGGCGCTTGAATGCGCCTGGATTACGGCTCGTCAGATCGAAGCGACTCGTGTCGCTATTTCGCGAAAGATGAAAAAGGGCGGCAAGATCTGGATCCGGATTTTCCCGGATTTTCCATTCACGAAGAAACCCCTCGAAACTCGAATGGGAAAAGGTAAGGGAAGCCCTGAGTGGTGGGTGGCTCCCGTGAAACGCGGCCGGATCATGTTCGAAATCGCTGGGGTATCAAAGGATGTCGTTGAAGACGCTTTTCGGACCGCCGCACACAAGCTCCCGATCAAAGTCAGAATAGTCGCCCGCGAGGGTGTCGGTGGTGAATGACGATGGATACGAAAAATCTGCGTGACCTGACCATAGAGGAACTTCAGGAAAAACACCGTCAGTACAAGGAAGAACTCTTCAACCTTCGATTCCAGAACGCGGTGGGGCAGCTGAAAAACACGAGCCGTATCAGTGTTGTGCGGAAGACGATCGCACGGATATTGACGGTGGTTCGTGAGAAGCAGCAGGGAACGAGCATTTCTGCCGGTGGCATGTCCGTATCTTCCGGCGGACGAGGGAGGTAAGGGCCGATGGACGAGAGAACACCCCACCGGAAAATCCGGGTCGGTACTGTCGTCAGCAACAAGATGGAGAAGACCATCATCGTTCGAGTGACGCGACATGACAGACACCCCCTGTACGGCAAGAAGATCATCAAGGCGAAAAACTATGTCGCCCATGATGAGAACAATACGTGTTGCATCGGGGACATCGTGACGATCGGCGAAACTCGCCCGATGAGCCGGACGAAGAGATGGGAACTCCTTGAAATCGTGCGTAAAGCGCCCGTCTTCGACGGCATCGTCGAGGATTCCGCGGAGGTCTAGGCAATGATACAACTTACGACCGTACTGAACGTAGCGGACAACTCGGGCGCGAAAAAGCTTTTCTGCATACAGGTTCTCGGAGGAAGCAAGAGAAAGTATGGTTCGATCGGTGACATAATCGTCGCTTCGGTTCGCGAAGCCATGCCGAACAGTTCTATTCCCAAGGGACAGGTCGTCAAGGCGGTCATCGTCCGTACGAAAAAGGAAGTCCGGCGACAGGATGGTTCGTATGTCCGATTCGATGACAACGCGGCCGTGATTATCGATAACAACGGCGATCCGAAGGGGACGCGCATTTTTGGTCCCGTCGGCCGTGAACTGCGGGCGAAGAAGTATATGCGCATTCTTTCTCTCGCCCCAGAGGTCGTCTAAGGAGGACCATGGGATGTCTATGAGAATAAAAAAGGGTGACCGCGTAAAGGTCATTTCCGGCAAAGACAAGGGGAAAGAGGGCAAAATCCTTCGTCGCGATCCCGCAAGAGACACTATAGTTATCGAGGGAGTCAATATGGTGACGAAGCATGTGCGTCCCAGCCAGAAGACCCCACAGGCTGGTATCGTAAAACAGGAAGCACCGATCTACGCTTCGAAGGTTATGCTCGTCTGCCCATCCTGCGGGAAGGCGACTCGTGTGGGGCACGCGTTTCTTGAGAGCGGCAAGAAAGTCCGCATCTGCAAGCAGTGCAAAGAAATTATCGATCAGGCGTAGCTCGGGGAGGCGTAAAAAATGATTCCACGCTTGTTTGAGAAGTACAGGTCCGAGATCGCCAGCCGCCTCGAAAAAGAATTCGGATATAAAAACATCATGGAAGTCCCGAAGATTGACAAGATTATCGTCAATATCGGGGCGGGCGAGGCGAAAACGGATATCAAGTTCATGGACGTCGCGATTGCTGAACTTCGTGCGATTTCCGGCCAGCAGCCGCTTATGAGGCGGTCCAAGAGATCCATCGCTGGATTCAAGCTACGCCAGGGACTGCCGGTCGGGTGTATGGTCACGCTACGGGGACGCCGTATGTGGGAGTTTCTGGATCGCCTCGTTTCGCTTGCTCTGCCGACGATCAAAGACTTTCAGGGTGTATCTCCACGCGGTTTCGACGGACGTGGGAACTACAATCTCGGACTCCGGGAGCAACTTATTTTCCCGGAGATCAACTATGACAAAGTCATACGGCCTCGTGGGATGAACGTCTCTATCGTTACGACCGCGAAAACCGACCAGGAAGCGCACGCCCTTCTCAAGAGCTTGGGCATGCCCTTCAACCGCTAGGGAGGAAAGACGCATGGCGAGAAAGGCGATGGAATACAAGGCGACTCAGCCCCCGAAGTACAAGGTACGAAAGCATAACCGTTGTCCGCTGTGCGGACGCGTTCACGCATTTATCCGTCGCTTCAACATGTGCCGGTGCTGCTTCCGCAAGCTTGCGCGGGAGGGGAAGATCCCCGGCGTTGTGAAGTCGAGCTGGTAGCGCGTGAGGGTCGGAAGGGGGTCCATTGCATGTATATGACTGATCCTATCGCAGATATGCTGACGAGAATCCGGAACGCGAATATGGTGTATCACGAGAGTGTTGATATCCCGTTAAGCCGGATCAAGCTTGGTATCGCGAAAATTCTCAAAGACGAAGGGTACATACGGAATTACAAGGTGATCAACGATCCCAAGAAAGCGTTCGCGTCCGTTCGACTCTTCCTTTCTTACGGACCGAACAGGGAACGGGTTATCCAGGGGCTTAGGAGAATCAGCAAGCCCGGACGGCGTATGTACGTCGGCAAGGAAAATCTGCCCAAGGTTATGGGCGGTCTCGGAATCGCACTGATCTCGACCTCGCAGGGAATCAAGACGGACGGAGAAGCGTCCCGTCTCGGCCTCGGGGGAGAGGTTATCTGCTACGTCTGGTAACGGGAGGGAACGCGAATGTCACGTATCGGAAGAAAACCGATAGCGCTCCCGAAAGGCGCCACAGTAAACCTGGAAGAAAACGGTGTTTCTGTCAAAGGACCCAAGGGAGAGCTTTCGATGGGACTCGTCGAAGGCGTCACGGTCGCGCTTGAAGAGGGGCGGGTCGTCGTCTCACGCGCGAATGATGAGAAACCGACGCGCGCATTTCACGGAATGGTTCGCGCGCTTCTTGCGAACATGGTTACCGGCGTCACCGTCGGATTCGAAAAAAAACTTGAGATCGTCGGTGTGGGATATCGCGCCCAGATGCAGGGAAAGAAACTAGTGCTGAATCTCGGCTATTCGAATCCTGTAGAGTATGAAGCTCCGAAGGGAGTCGAACTGTCGACCGACGGACCGAACAAGATTTCTGTCAAGGGAATCGATAAGCAGTCTGTCGGACAGGTCGCCGCGATAATCCGCGGGTTCCGTCCGCCCGAGCCGTATCTCGGCAAGGGTGTCAAATATGCCGATGAGCATATTATCCGTAAGGCCGGAAAGACCGGCGCTAAGTAGCTTGGGGTGAACGGGCATGATTAAGAGAAGAAGCAGAAACGAAATGCGGGTCATCCGCCACAAGCGACTCCGGAAGACGGTCTCGGGAACACCCGAACGGCCGAGGATGGCTGTTTTTCACAGCCTGAATCATGTATACGTTCAAGATCGGAAGAGCGTCGTGTAGGGAAAGAGTGTAGATCTCGGTGGT
>CALFXN010000311.1 GCA_937957815.1 uncultured Synergistales bacterium | reverse complement strand
GACGTCCCGAAGGTCAAGGAAGCCTGCGAGAAACTCAGCAAGGAGATGCAGGAGTTCTCGACGCGCCTCTACGCGTCGGCGCAACAGGGACAGTCCGACGCCTCCGGAACCGGCGAGGCGAAAAACACCCAGAATGCGGGAGCGGAAACGGTCGACGCGGAGTTCAGCGACCAGTGATCGGCGAAACGGCGAAGAGGTGAGGTCGAGTGCCCGGCGCACGAGACGACTACTATGAGATTCTGGGGGTTCCCCGGGACGCGTCGGCGACGGACATAAAGAAGGCCTACCGGCAGCTTGTCCGAAAATACCATCCCGACGCGAACCCCGGAAACAGGGATGCCGAGGAACACTTCAAAAGGGTGAACGAGGCCTACGAAGTTCTCGGAGATGCTCAGAAACGGGCGCAGTACGACCAGTTCGGAACGGTTGGGGACATGTCCGGAGGGGGGAGCCCGTTCGAAGGATTCGGAGGAATGGGAGATCTCTTCGGCGATCTGTTCGAGAGTGTCTTCAGCGGCGGGACGGGACGGCGGAGGGCCAGCCCCAATGCCCCCCGTCAGGGAGACGACCTCGAACTCCGGCTGTCGGTGACGCTCGAGGAAGCCGCGACCGGAACGAAAAAAGCGGTTGAGATCCCGCGATGGGAAACGTGCGAGACCTGCCGCGGGAGTGGCGCCGCGCCGGGGACGAAGGCCGAAACGTGCGAGACCTGCCGCGGTTCGGGGCAGGTGGAGACGCGGCAGCAGACGCCGTTCGGCCAGTTCGTATCCGTCAATACCTGTCCGAGGTGCGGCGGAACCGGAAAATTCATTCGGACACCCTGTCCCGATTGCAGCGGACAGGGGAGAACGCGAAAGCGAAAATCCGTCGATGTGCGGATTCCCGCAGGCGTGGACACGGGAACGCGACTCCGGATTTCGGGCGAAGGAGAGGCCGGGATCAACGGCGGACCTGCGGGCGACCTGTATCTCGTCGTCGAGGTTGCGGAACATCGCGATTTCAAGCGGGACGGCGCGGATCTCCATTGCAGGCTGACCGTCACGTTCCCGCAGGTTGCGCTCGGATGTACCGTTCCGGTCCGGACGTTGACCGGTGAGTCGGAAACCCTTGAGATTCCGGCGGGGACGCAGCCCGGCAAGGTCTTCAGGATCAGGGGGAAGGGGATGCCCCGGCTCCGGGGGGCGCGGGGAACCGGCGATCTTTTCGTCCACACGGTTGTGGACGTTCCGACGAAACTGACGGACAAGCAGCGGGCGCTCCTCGAGGCGCTCGCGAAGGAGATGAACGTCGAAGTCGCCGATCAGGGACTCTTCGCGAAGTTCAAGACCCTCTTCGGGGGATGATGAACCCTCTGTGGTACAATGAACGGCAAACGAGCGGAGACGGGGAGGCGATAGCCTCCCCGTTCGTCTCTCCGGAACGGATCGAAGTGAGGATGGAGGAGGGAACATCGTGACACAGGAGAATTTCTGGTGGTATATCACCGTGGGCGCTCCGAAGGAGCGCGAGGACTTTCTCGCGTCTCTCGCGGACCTTTCGGGGTGCATTGGTGCGGAGATGTCCGAATCCGCGTCCTCGACGGAGTCGGAGGTCCGCTCCCGGTTCTATTTCGTCTGTTCCAGTCCCCTGGAACACTGGAACAAAGTTGTAACGGACCTGCTGCTTCCGTGGTCCGAGATGCGGATCGTCGACATGGGCCGCGTGGAGAACAGGGAGTGGCATACGAAGTGGAAGGACGCCTTTCCCCCGAAACCGGTCGGCTCGAAGCTGATCGTGATGGCACCCTGGCACGACGTCGAAGCGTCGGAGGGGCGCATCCCCGTACGCATCGATCCGGGGTCGGCGTTCGGCACGGGGTATCACGAGAGCACGCAGATCGTTCTCGAGCTTCTCGAAGATCTCGTTTCCGAAGGCGCGAGAGTCGCCGACATCGGTACTGGATCGGGAATCCTCTTTATCTCCGCGCTGCTTCTCGGGGCCGCTTCCGCGACCGTCAGGGACCTCGATCCGGCGGTCCTCGATGAGGTGCGGAAGAATATGCGCTTCAACGGTACGGATCCGGCGGCCGTCGATCTCGCCGTCGGAAATCTCCTCGACGGACTGACCGGTCAGTTCGACATCCTTACCGCGAACATCCTCATGGAACCGCTTCTCGACATGGTGCCCCGCGTTCGTGACGTCCTTTCCGCGCGGGGTGTGGCGATCTTCTCGGGGCTCCTCGCGAAGGAACGCGACCGTTTCCTCGACGCTCTTCACGCAGCGGGGCTCTCCGAGGAACGAGAACTCTTCTCCGGGGAGTGGTGGGGAGTCTCCGCGCGAATTCATGGAGCACCGTCTCGAGGGTAGGCGCGTCCGCATCGTCACGCTCGGATGCCGGACGAATCTTTCCGAAGGCGAATCACTCGCTTCCGCCGTCGAAGCGGATGGAGCGCGGCTCGTGGACGATGCTTCCTGGGACGCGGCGGTACTCGTCTCCTGTTCCGTGACGGCCGAGGCCGACCGGAAGTGCCGCCAGGTTGTCCGGCGCCTTCGGAGGGAGCGGCCGGACGGCATTGTCGTCGCGTGCGGATGCTGGGCGCAGGCGATCGACGAGGGACGGGCCGCCGAACTCGGCGTCGATATCGTCGTCGGAAACCGCCGGAAGGGAGAAATCCCTGGGCTCCTCGCCGGCTGCCTTCCCGGCCGCCCTTTCCGGCCCGTGACGCTCCGCGGCGACGTCCGCAACGACCGTCACTGGGACGACCTCCCGCTTCGCGCCCCCTCGCTTCACACACGCGCTTTCCTGAAGGTCCAGGACGGATGTGACCACTTCTGTTCGTACTGCGTCATTCCGTATCTCCGGGGACGTTCAGTCAGTCGTCCGCTCGCCGGCGTGATCGAAGACGTTCGTTCGGTCGTCGCGGCGGGCTGCCGGGAGATCGTCCTGTCGGGAATTCACCTCGGGGATTACCGGGACGTGGATGGAACCCGCCTGGGGGGCCTCGTGTCTCGTGTCGCGTCGCTCGAAGGGGTGAAGCGCATCCGATTCGGATCCCTCGAGCCCTTCTCGCTCGACGAAACGTTGCTGAGCGTCCTGGCCGCCACGGAGACGTTCTGCAGGCACCTGCACCTGCCCCTGCAGAGCGGAGACGACCGGGTCCTCGCGCGTATGCGGCGCGGACATACGGCCGGGGCCTTCCTGAAACTCGTCGGGCGCGTGCGGAACATGCTCGGCGAGGATATCCATATCAGCACGGATGTTCTCGTCGGCTTTCCCGGAGAGACCGACGAGGCATTCGACAACACCCTCCGCGTCCTTGACGAGGCTGGAATCGCGAGAACGCATGTCTTTCCTTTTTCGCCCCGTGCCGGAACCCCGGCCGCCGCATTCTCCGACAGGGTTCCGGAAGGGACGGTCGCGTCCCGCGTGTCGATCGTGCGGGGGCGTTCGGAGGAACGCCTCGCGGCGTATGCGCGTCGTTTCGTGGGACGAATCGTTCCTATCCTCG
The DNA here is from genome assembly GCA_937957815.1 of uncultured Synergistales bacterium. Taxonomy (GTDB): domain Bacteria; phylum Synergistota; class Synergistia; order Synergistales; family Aminobacteriaceae; genus CALFXN01. Next base: position 4,775 of record CALFXN010000311.1, on the reverse strand, counting down.
CCGAACGGAGCGACGGAACGTCGGTCGAGGGGCTGACGCCAGAATATCTCCGCGTCGAGGCGTCAGGAACCGCGCGTTCCGGGAGCATCGTGCCGGTGCTCGTCACGGGGACCGGCGACGAGATCGTCCGGGGAGAGGTGTTTCTGCCGTGACGCGGCCGGGAGTTCCTGAAGTCTTTTCCGGCGAAACGCTCGGAATCGATCTCGGGACGCGGTACGCGCTCACGGCACTCCTCCGCGACGGAAAGCCCGTCATTCTCCCGAACCGGTGGGGGGCGATGCGGACGCCCTCCGTTGTCGCGTGGACGCCGGGCGGATTTCTGGCCGGGGAGGAGGCCCTCCGGATGGAGATCCGCGATCCCGCCCACGTCTGGTGGGATCTGAAACGACAGATCGGGAGTCCGTGGAAGGCCCGTTGCGGCGTTCGCGCGAGGACGGCCGAGGAACTTCTCGTCCCGATGCTCGTGCTGCTCCGCGAGGACGCCGAGGCGTGGCTCGGCGCGTTCATCACGAACTGCGTCCTTACGGTTCCCGCGTATTTCAGTTTTTCGGAACGTTCCGCGATCGCCCGGAGCGCCCGGAGCGCCGGTTTTTCCTCCGTCAGGATCATCAACGAACCGACGGCCGCGGCGCTCGCGTTCGGACGTCAGGGACGGTTTCTCGTGCTCGACTTCGGTGCCGGAACCGCGGACATCTCGGTGGTCGAGAGCGAGAACGGCGTATGGCAGGTACTGGAGAGCACCGGAAGAAGCGATGTCGGAGGGCGCGATTTCGATGAGCTCCTCGCGTCGTGGCTCGCCAGGGGAATCGGGGTTTCGGATGAGGATTCGCCGTTCCGGCGCATGCTGCTTTCCGAGGCGGAGCGTCTCAAGATCGCGCTTTCCGACTACGAACGGTGCGAATGGGTTCCGTTCGGGGAGGTGGAAGGAAAGGATCCGGTCGTGGTTTCGAGGAACGTCTTCGAACACCTTGTCAGAGACCGGATTTCTGTCGTAGTGGACGACGTGCGCCGCCTCTGGGATCGCCACAGGCCGGAGAAACTTCTCTTCGTGGGCGGGAGCAGCCGGATTCCGCTGCTCCGCAGAATGCTCGAGGATCGTATTGCCCGCCCCGAAAGGCTTTCCGTGTGCCCGGACGAGGCGGTCGTCTTCGGGGCCGCGCTCTCGACGGCGTCGGGCGAAAAACTCCTGATCGACGTTCTTTCGCAGAGCCTCGGGATTATCGCGGCGGACGAAAAGCCCGTGGCTGTCATGGAGAAGGGGACTCCGCTCCCCGCGACGGCGAGGAGGGAGTTTTCGAGCGTCGGTTCGGGCCCGGTGACGTTGCGGATCGCCCAGGGGGACCCCGGATCGCCCTCCCGGTGGAAGATCATCGGAATCCACACCCTCCGCGACCTGACGAGGGGAGAATCCGTGGGGCTCGAGTTTCGCGTCGACGGAAGCGGATTGCTTCGGATTGATATAATACGTGCCGACGGAACGGTCCTTCACATCCCGTCCGTCGAGATCGGCGAGGGGGCGACGCCGGAAGAGCGGGGCAGGATGCCTGAGCTGAAGGAGCTCGAAACGAGGATCGCGTCGATTTCGCCGAAGCTGGTCCCTTCGCAGCGGACCAGGATCGAGGCGCTTGCGCGTACGGTCTATTCGATGCGCGACGGAGAGGGATTCGCCGAGGCGGTCTCTCTTCTCGATACGATGATCACAGAAATGGAGAGGGCTCTGGGCGCATGAGCGCAGCATTCGATATCGTCGAGAATCTCGAAATACTCGGTCTTGTTCCTGGGTCGACCATGAAGGACATACGGTCGGCATTCCGTCGCCTTGCGCTGACGTGCCACCCGGATATCGCCGGTCCCCAGTCCGAAAAGGCGTTCGAACGCATCACGGGGGCCTACATGCTTCTCAGGAACCTTTCCCCTGAGCTCCTCCTCAACCCTCCCGCTCCCGACGAAAAACGGAAGAAGAGCCGTTCCGGTTCACCGTTCGCCAGGGAACGCGGAGGACAGACGCGGCGAAAGACCTCGCGGGCGGAGGGTACGGAAACGACGGCGAATGAGGACGAGCACATCCGCGATCTTCGGCTCGAGAAGGCGCTTCTCGACGCCGAACTCGGGATGGCGCGGCTGCGCCGGCACCTGGAGACGAAGGAGGAAGAGTCAGAGATCGGACGCCTGACGCTTCGATTCACGAGTTCGCATCCCTCGGTCCGTCTGCTCGCCGTAACGGCTTCCGCCCGCTGGATCGCTTTTCCGCTCCTTCAGGGCGCTTTGGAAGACATGCTGCGTCGTTTTTCCCCCGACAGGGAGATGCTGCTTCTCGTTTCGGACCTTTCGAGCGACAGAGACCTGCAGTCCCGGCTCGCGGCGGCGATCGCGTCGAGGGCGGTCGCTCTCGACGAGGATGTCGCGCTCCTCTTTCTGCAGTGGATCGGGGCAATCCGCGAGAGGGGCGATTTTCTCGCGAAGTTTCTGGCGCATCCGTCGCAGAGGGTGATCGCCGGTGCTTTGCAGCGATGGCCCGCGAAGCATCCCCTGCCCGACGATCTCAGTCTCATACGGCTTCTCAGGATCGACGACGAAGCGGTTCTCCTGCCGCTCCTGCGTCTCCTCAGGGGGACGGCGGCACGCGTGCCTGCGTGGGCGCGAGCGCGTCTCAGAAATCTCTCCGAAAATCACCCGTCGCAGGGGGTCCGGGTTTGGGCGAGGTCTATTGTAGGGAGTCCGGATCTGTTATAAAATGCTCTTTACGGAATTCGAAAGGGATGAGATGCGTATGTCCTGTCTCTTCTGCGGTATGGTTGACGGAACCGTGCCGTGTGACTGTGTCTTCAGGGACGACGACGTTCTGGTGATCCGCGACGTTCGTCCCCAGGCGCCGACGCATCTTCTCGTAATCCCCACGGTTCATGTGGAGTCCGTTGATGCCGTGGAGGATCCCTCTCTCTGGTCCCGCATAATGGATCGTGCGCGCCGGGTTGCCGGGGAGTTCAAGCTTCACGAGGAAGGGTACCGTCTCGTGATCAATTGTGGTACTCTTGCTGGTCAGACAATCCCCCGCCTTCATATTCACCTCTTGGCAGGACGCCCCTTCAGGTGGCCTCCGGGATAGGTGCGGGTGGCAGAGAAAGGGGGGAACAGACCGTGACGACGGTGGTTCGGAGAGATAACGAATCCCTTGAGGATGCCCTCAGGAGGTTCAAACGAGAGGTGTCGAAAGTCGGAACGCTTCGTGAGGTTCGAAAGAGGGAGCATTACGAGAAGCCGAGTGAAGCCAAAAAGCTGAAGAGGGCTGCGGCGGCCCGTAATGCGCGGAAGCACAGGAGCAGGGGGTAATAGACCATGAGCGTCGGTCTTCAGAAACGAATTTCCGACGACCTTGTGGAAGCCATGAAGGCGCGGCGTCAGATGGAGCTCTCCGCTATCCGCATGCTGAAGGCGGAACTGCAGCGGGCCCAGGCGGAAGTCGGCCGTTCCGTCGAGTTGAACGACGACGACTGTGTCGCGGTCGTCCGTCGGCTCATCAAACAGCGGAGGGAGGCGGCGGAGCAATTCGCCGCAGGCGGAGCCCGGGACCGAGCGGACGCTGAAATGAACGAGGCGGCCTTTCTCGAGCGGTATCTGCCCAGACAGCTTTCCGAAGACGAACTCCTGCGCCTCGTCGAGTCCGTAGCCACGGGAGTGAAGGCTGCCGGACCGCGCGATATGGGGCGGGTCATGAGCGCCGTCATGAACGAAGTGAAGGGTCAGGCCGACGGCAAGAGGGTCAAATCCGTCGTTCAGAAATACCTCGAATCCCTCGCGAGCTAGCCACGCTTCGAGACATTGAGGAAGCCGGGTATCCCCCGGCTTTTTTTGTTTGTCCTCCCGGCCGGGACATGAGGCCAAAAGTCCCGCAAAAAATACATCCGTCGGCTGGAAATACCCAATATATCGCGTTATCATAGTTTATATTGCCCATATATGGAGGATGCCTCATGCGATGTCCGAAGTGCGGCTCTCTGGAGACCAGAGTCATCGAAACGCGAACGGCGGATGAAGGTCGGGTAGTGCGCCGGAGACGCGAGTGTCCCGATTGCACCGCGCGATTCACGACCTACGAAAAGGCAGAACTTCGCCGTGCGCTGCGAGTCATCAAAAAAGACGGAAGACGCGAAGGATTCGATCGCGACAAGATGATCCGGGGGATGAACAAGGCCTGCGAAAAGCTGCCAGTGACGCTCGAACAGATAGAGGATCTGGCCTCTCGGATCGAGAACGAGCTTCGGCTCGAGGGATACGGGGACGTCCCTGCGGATGTCCTCGGCGGAAGGGTCATGGAGGGGCTCAAACAGCTGCATCAGGTGGCCTATGTCCGTTTCGCCTCCGTGTATCGCCAGTTCTCGGATATCGAGAGTTTTCAGCACGAGATCGCCCGGCTTATCGGGGAGAGGGAGTGTGTCGTGAATGACAGGAAGGAATAGGCAGCTTTCTCAGGGACAGCAGATGACGATGTTCCCCTCGGCGGGAGGAGAATCCACGGATCTGGCGCTTCTCGTTGACGCGCTCGCGAAAGAGGAGAGCTCTCCATGGAACGGGGAACGCATACGGGACGCGCTCGTCGTTGAAGCCGGAGTGGATCCGGTCATCGCCGCGGAGATCGCCTCCGGGATCGAGGAGGAAATCTCCGAGTGCGGCCGGAACCGCGTGACGACCGCCGTGATCCGCGAGATGGCCAACGTCCGCCTTTTCAAGACGGGGCTGGACGCGAAGATCCTGGACCACACGACGATCGGGATTCC
>CALFXN010000310.1 GCA_937957815.1 uncultured Synergistales bacterium | reverse complement strand
CGTCGCTCATCCAGAAGGTCACGGGCGGCATCTACATGGTGTGCAGCATGTAGACCCTCTACCGCGCCGCGGCGATTCTCGGCGACGGCTCGTACGCGGTCTTTCCCGGCGTTTCCTCGGACCAGCGGGTGCTCTTCGCGCTGCTTCTGCACCCGTTTCTGCTGCTCCTGAGCAGCATGGCGTACGTTCTTCTCAAGAAGGAACAGCTCAGCCGAAATCTCAGGGTCTTCGCGGAGACCGACCCTCTGACCGAACTCTCCAACCGGCGGGCCTTCTTCCGCCTCGCCGGAGAGTACGCCTTCAGGGCTGCGGCCAAGGGCGAACCCTTTTCGCTGCTCATGATCGACATCGACAACTTCAAGGCCATCAACGACACGTACGGTCACGCGGCGGGGGACGAAATCATCGCGAACCTCGCGGCGACGCTCCGCGAGTCGATCCGCCAGACGGATATCGCGTGCCGCTTCGGAAGGGAGGAGTTTGTCGTTCTGCTCGCCGGGTGCGACCCGCGCGAGGCGTTCCGGATAGCGGAACGGATCCGCGTGGCGGCGGAGCACTCCGAACCCCGCTCGATCCGCTATACCATCAGCATCGGGATCGCGACCGAGACGGGTGGCGGAACGGATCTCGACGCGCTCCTCCGGCGCGCCGACGACCGGATGTACCGCGCGAAGGATCTCGGCCGCAATCGCGTCCTGACGGAGGGGTAGTCCTATACCGTCTTTTGCGACTGCTCCTGGCGCATGCAGGACTGAAGGTCGTTCGACGTGTAGGTCAGGTGGTACGTCAGCGCCGAGAGCGCCGCGTCGAGGTCTCGCGAGGCGACGGCGTCGAGGATGGCGCGGTGCTGTTCCTGCGAGACGTCGCGCATCGACGCGAGATGGATGCGGATCTTGCGGTCGGTCTTCTGGCGCAGGCGCGCGAGGAAGTCCATCGTGATCGGCCTGTCGGCCGGTTCGTAGAAGAGCGTGTGGAACATGTAGTTCCGGTCGCGCCACCGGATGCAGTCGAGTTCGCCGTCCATCGTCGCGAGCACGCGCCGCGCCTCGTCGACGATCCGTCCGGTGATGTGCGGAAACGCGACCCGCATCAGGCTGCATTCGAGCGCCGTCACCATCTCGTAGAGCTCTCGTGCCTCTTCGAGCGAGAGCGCCGTCACGAACGCGCCCCGGTACCCCTGGAACGCGACGAGCCCCTCGACTTCGAGCAGCCGCAGCGCCTCGCGCAACGGGATCGGGCTCACGCCGAGCTTTTGCGCGAGCTGCGCCTGGTGCAGGGGCCTGCCCTCCTCGAGGATGCCCCGGTAGATCGCCGCGCGGAGAACTTCCGCGATGAAGTGCGGCGCGGTGCTGTCGCCGCTCATCCGCGACGCGAGCGTCTCGATATCCGTATCCGTTCCCACATCGCATCCCTCCTTTCCGGTCCGCAACAAAAATATATTTTTTCACTTTCAATTATATAGAGCCCGCCCGAATTATACTCCGTTGACAGAAACATTCGGTCACATTACTATTTGATAATCATATCATAAATTTTCAGAAGGAGTGATCTCGATGGGTGTTCCGATGAAGTTTCTGACCGAAGAACTCGACGCGATGAAGCAGAACGGCCTGTACGGCACGATCCGGACGATCGAAAGTCCGCAGGGCGCGTGGGTGACCATCGGCGAGAAAAAATACCTCAATCTCTGCTCGAACAACTACCTCGGGCTGTGCAACGATCCCCGCCTGTGCGCGAAGGTGAAGGAGTGCGTCGGCGCGTTCGGCGTCGGCCCGGGCGCGGTCCGGACGATCGCGGGGACGATGAGCCTCCACCTCGAACTCGAAAAGAAGCTCGCGGCGTTCAAGGGCGCCGAGGCGGCCATCGTGCTCCAGTCGGGCTTCTGCGCGAACCTGGCCGCGATCCCGACGCTCGTTCCGTCGGCCGACGACATCATCTTCAGCGACTCCCTCAACCACGCCTCGATCATCGACGCGTGCAAGCTCTCGAAGGCAAAGGTCGTGCGTTACGAGCACTCCGACATGACCGACCTCAGGGCGAAGCTCGAAGAGTACAAGGGCGCGGCGGGGCGCAAGCTCCTGATCACGGACGGCGTCTTCTCGATGGACGGCGACGTCGCGAAGCTGCCCGCGATCGTCGACCTCTGCGAGGAGTACGGCGTGATCGTCGCGGTGGACGACGCGCACGGCGAGGGCGTCCTGGGACGCGGCGGACGCGGCATCGTGGACCACTTCAAGCTCCACGGGCGCGTGGACGTCGAAATCGGCACGATGAGCAAGGCCTTCGGCGTCGTCGGCGGCGTCATCGCCGGAAGCGCGACGCTCGTCGACTACCTGCGTCAGAAGGCGCGGCCGAACCTCTTCAGCAGCGCGCTCACGGTCCCGGACGTCGCGGCGAACCTCGCGGCCGTCGAAATCCTCCAGTCGGGCGACGACCTCGTCCAGAAGCTCTGGAGCAACGGCCGCTATCTCAAGCGCGAACTCTCGGCGCTCGGATTCAACACCGGCAAGAGCGAGACGCCCATCACGCCCGTCATCATCGGCGAGGCGCAGGACGCCAAGACCTTCAGCGCGAAGCTCTTCGAGGCCGGAATCTTCGCAACGGCCATCGTCTTCCCGACCGTCCCGCGCGGCACGGCCCGAATCCGCGTGATGGTATCCGCGGCGCACTCCGAGGACGACCTCGCGCACGCCGTGAAGACGTTCGCGACCGTCGGCCGCGAGATGGGGATCATCTCATGAAACGGATTCTCGTCACGGGCTCGAACGGACAGATAGGCGTCGAACTCGTCCCGCACCTCCGGAAACTCTACGGCGCGGAGAACGTCCTCGCGACGGCGCGGCGGAAGGTGTCCGGGCCCGTTTCCGAGGGCGGCCCCTTCGCGCTTCTCGAAGTTCGGGACGGAAAGGCCTTTTCGGACGTCCTCGG
>CALFXN010000309.1 GCA_937957815.1 uncultured Synergistales bacterium | reverse complement strand
CGAGTTCCATCGCGACACGCATCCGTCCGCGTGTCCGGACCGCGAGAGCGAGAAGCAGGGATTGTCCCCGTCGCCAGAGAGCGGAGAGTACAGGCGTATCGATGCCCCGGAAGAGATCCGTCTCGACGAGAACCCGGGGAAGCCTGTCCGGGAGATATCGGGTTCGGACTCCGTCGTACGGGGTCGGAACGAATTCGATCTCCGGGATGACCCGTCCTGTCGTTCCGAAGGCGCCCCCCGGATGCGGATCGAGCATCCGGAGGCGTGACAGGGCGGCATCCAGACGTTCCTTCGACCAGCCGAGAGTCTTCATGACGAACGCCGGACCGTCGTCGGCGAGTTCTTCCGCGCCCGAGCGGAGCAGTTCGGCCGCGTCCCCGGAGTTCTCGCCGCGTCGCCTGAGCTGGATGAGAAGGCACTCTGTGAGGTTTCTCGCGAAGAGACCCGGGGGATCGACCCAGTCCTGTACGGCTGCGAGAAGTGGAGAAACTCGCTCGGGGGCGATTCGGAGCAGCGAAGCGAGTTCGCCGTCGCCGACCGTCAGGCGTCCGTTCGTGTCGAGGCATTGCGGCAGGATTGCCGCCGCGTCGCCGAGTTCCCTGATGGCGGGGCAGGACGCGAGCTGGAAGCGCAGTACCGTGTCCATGTCGGGGATGTCTTCGATACCGTCCTCGCCGGCTTCCGGGATGTGCGCGGACTCCCGCGGAGGCGTCAGGGTGAAGAACGGATTGTCTCCGAAGAGCGTCAGGAGCGTCTCGTAGAGGTTCGCGGCGGGTGTCGTGACGAGCGAAAGCCTGGCGAGGAGGAGCGGAATAGGTATCTGTCTGAGTTCGTTTTTCAGGTGCGGTTCGAGCCCATGGTGGATTCGCATCAGGAAGCGCCGCCCTGCTCCATTCCAAGCCGCTGCATGCGGCGCAGCAGCGCGAAGCGCGAGATGCCGAGTTCGCGCGCCGCGCGTCCGCGTTTGCCGTCGGATCGGGCAAGCGCGTCTTCGAGCAGGCGTCGCTCGTATTCCTGAAGCGCTTCGGGGAGCGTTCCCTCCCTCGGAATGTCCGGGGATTCCTCTCTGGGGAGCGCGTCGAGCATATCGGCGGGCAGATCCCGGAGCGCGACGTCGCCGGCGTCGTTGTCGCGGAGGATGAAGATTCGCTCGATGATGTTCTTCAGCTCCCGCACGTTGCCGGGCCACGGATAGCGCAGGAAGGTTTCCCTGACTTCGGGAGTCAGTGAGACTGCGTGGGCTCCCGAACGCTTCCGGAAGGATTCGATGAAAATATGCGCGAGCTCGATGATGTCCTCGCCCCTCTCCCTGAGGGGCGGCAGCTCGAGCGGCAGCATCGAGATGCGGTAGTAGAGGTCGCTCCGGAACGTGTGTTCGACGATCTTTGCGTCGAGGTCGTCGCATGTCGCGCAGATGACGCGAAGAGACACCTTCCGTTCCTGTCCGCCACCTATCGGGCGGAAGGAGCGCGAGTCGAGGAACCGCAGGAGTTTCCCCTGGAGCTGGAGCGGCATTCCTCCGATCTCGTCGAGGAAGAGCGTCCCCTGGTGCGCGATCTCGGCGAGTCCCGTACGATCGGCGGTCGCCCCCGTGTAGGCGCCGCGCAGGCATCCGAAGAGTTCGGCTTCGAGCAGCGATTCCGGTATCGCCGCACAGTTCAGCGGCACGAACTCTCCCTTGTCGCCGGAGACCGCGTGGATCATGCGGGCGACGACTTCCTTGCCGGATCCGCTCTCGCCCCGGATCAGAATGTTGACATCTTTGTAGGGTGCTACCTTGCGGGCGAAATCCTCGACGCGGCGCATTTCCGGCGACGAGCCCGCGAGTGTGACCGACGTTCTTTGTTCCATGCGCGTGACGCGCCGGTAGAGCGCGATGGATTCCGAGGCGCGGGCGATCATGTTCAGGGCGGCTTCGAGCGGGAACGGTTTGTCGAGGTAGTTGTAGGCTCCCTGCTTGATCGCCCGGACGACGATCGAAGAGTCTCCGAACGCCGTCATGACGATGATTCTGGCCTCTTCCGAACTCTTCAGGATATGCGGGATCGCCGTAAGTCCGTCGCCGTCGGGGAGACGAATGTCGAGCAGAACGACCTCCGGGCTTCCCGATTCGAGAAGCCGCTGGAGCGATGCGAGATTGGCGGCGGTCGAAACGGTGTAATCCCGTTTCTCGAGCGCGGCGCGAAGCCCCTGAGCGAGATGCGGTTCGTCCTCTGCGATCCAGACGTTCATTGGCGGATTTCCTCCCGTTGCCCCGGGATATGAACGACGAATGTCGTCCCCTGCGGGGATGTCTCGTATTCGATCCGGCCGCCGTGAAGCTCCACGATCCGGTGGACGATGGAAAGCCCGAGACCCGTTCCGTCCGCTTTCGTCGTGACGAACGGGTCGAAGATCCGCTCCTGAATGATGTCCGGAAGGCCTGGGCCGGTATCGGACACCCGAAATTCTACCCCATTCCCGTTCCTTTGCGCCGCGAAATGGATGGTCCCTCCGTGCGGCATCGCCTCGACGGCGTTCAGGAGCAGGTTCAGAAGCATCTGTCTGAGCTGTTGCGGATCGCCCCAGAGTCCGAGATCATCGTCGACAGGGGAGACGTCCCATGTGATGCCCTTGCGGAGCGAGGCGTGGAGCATCTGGCGGCACCACTGGAACAGATCGCTGACATGAATGGGGCCCACGAGCGGAGGACGCGGGCTCGCGAACGCGAGGAGCTGCGAGACGGTCCGGTTGAGCCGGTCGAGTTCGTCCCCGAGAATCCGCAGCGATTCATCTCCGTCCGGAGAGACGCTTTCGGACAGGAGGTCGAGGTGGATCCGCATGCTCGCGAGTGGATTGCGGATTTCGTGCGATACGCCGGCCACCATTTGCCCGAGCGACGCGAGACGGTCCATGCGGGAGATCTGTCGTTCGAGCTTCTGCCATCGTCGCAGCGTGTCGACCATGTCGTTGAAGATCGCCGTGAGACGCCGGACCTCGTACGGCTGCCGCCTCGACGGGGGAAGCGTCACCCACGATCCGGAACGGATCTGCTCGAACGCCCACGCGAGCCTCTTGAGAGGGCGCGACAGGCTCCATGCGAGGAAGATCGCCGCTTCGACGGCGAGCAGGAGTCCGATGACGCCCGCGACGAGGACGTGGCGCTGCCGGAAGACGATCGCGGCGAGGATGGTCCGTCCGTCGGGGATCGCGTAGAAAGCTCCCGCGGCTGTGGTCAGCGGGATTGCACCGCGCTCGTGAGTCTGGGAGATGGTCCAGTTTTCGGCGATCTTCCGGAGGAGGCGCGTCGCGCCGATCCGGTCGAGAGCGGAAAACTCGTCGCGCATGTTCAGAATTCTTGCCGAATCGTCCTCGATGCGTCCGATGTATCCCTGATAGAGCGAAACGCCGGCGAGCGACGCGATGAGGATGATCGAGAGGAGCGCGACGACCGCCTTGATTCTCGTTTCCACGGCGTCACCCCTGTGGCCTATCGGGCCCGGCGAGAAGGACCGCCAGCTCCAGAAGCAGCGAAGGCAGCATCGTGATCTCCGCCGGGAACGGCAGGAGGAAGAGCAGAGTATGGTGCATCGCGAGCGCGACGAGGACGGCCATGAAGAGGCGTCGCCTGCGGTACCGTTCGGGAAGGTACATCGGAAGGAAGAAGCAGAGCGCGACGACGGTCCAGCTGTAGCGTCCGAGGCTCAGGATGCCGGGTAGCGGGAACTGGCTGATGCAGAGGCAGAGCGACGCGATGGCGCCGATCGCGACCCTGTTGCGGACGAGAAACAGTTCTTCGCTCCCGAAGTCGCCCCTGTGGAGCGTCCTGTTCCTGAACGGAAGATCGTAGCACCACGAGCACGCCGCGAGGAGCAGTTGCGAGTTCGCCGTGCTCACGGCCGCCGCGAGCACGGCGACGAGAAGCAGCATGGCGGGCAGCGGCGGCAGGATCGCCGTGATGAGCGTCGAAAAGGCCGCGTCGTCTCCCGGACCCGTGAGCGACGGAAGCAGGACGCGTCCTCCCATGCCCGTGAGAGTGAGGCAGACGTAGATCCAGCCGACGATCAGCGGCGTCAGGATAAGCATCAGGTACGCGGTCCGGCGTGAGCCGGCGGACATGATCCGGATGGCGTACTGAGGGTTGGCCGCGACGCCGAGCCCCCATGCGAGCATCATCGGGAAGATGAACGCTGGGCTTTCGGATCCGAACGGGCGCATCAGGACCGGGCCGAGGGCCGCGAACGCGTGGTGGAGCTCCCTCGGCGTTCCGAGACGCCAGAGCATATATGCGGCCGGAACCGTCACGCCGACGAGGATGAGCGCGAGGTTCATCTCGTCGCTCGACGCGACGGACGCGAGACCGCCGAACGTCGTGTAGAGGACGAAGAGGTAGACGAGGAGCGATGCGACCCACGACGGGATGTCGAGCATGTGGGAGACGATGCCGCCGAAGGCCTGGAACTGCGTGACGATGTAGAACGTGTACGCGAGTAGAAGCGCCGACGCGCCGATCGTCCGGAGGCGCGGGTCGCCGTATTCCGTCGCGAGCCATTCGGGAAGCGAGAGAGCGCGACTTTTCCGCAGGCGCGTGACCGCGAAGGGGAGCGCGAGAAGTCCCAGCATCCACCCGTTGACCGAACCCGTGAACGCGACGTAGCCGTCCCTGTAGAACCAGAGCGTGTACCCGACGAGGGATGCCGCGCTCATCCACGTGGCGCAGAACGTCGACAGCGACGAGCGCAGTCCGAGACTCCTTCCCGCGAGGTAGAAGCGCGTCCTGTTCTCGTTCCACGTGAACGCCTGCCCCGCGAGGACGACGAGCAGGATCGCGTAGAATCCGAACGCGATGAGATTTCCGACCGCCTGCGACAGGATCACGGCCGCCGCTTCCTTCCGAACAACGTCCGGACGATCAGGGCGGGGAGCACGAGAAGCGCCGCGAACATCCCCCAGTCGAGAAGGACGGTCTCCCAGGGCATGGCGCGCTCAGGGCTCCGAATCGTCTGCGGGACGGATCCTGCGTTCGAGTTCGCGCAGGAGCGCCGTTTCGTCGGGAATCCCCCTGAAGAGGAGCCGGCCGTCGAGCACCCACGTCGGCTCCGTCGCCCGCACGTTGAAGCGCACGAGATCGAAAAGGTAAAAAAAGCACCTCGGATCGATTAGGTCGACCCGAAGACGATTCTCGAAACGTCCGCGCACCTTCCTCAACAATCTTCCGACCGCCTCACGGGCAGTCCGCATGGGAAAGGAGCGCATTTCGTCCTCTCCGTACATGAAGTTGCTTCAGCAGGCCGAAGACATCGGCCGTTCGATGTAAATCCTGAGTTTCGACGTCATCGCGATTCCTCTCCCGACGGCCCGAGCGCTCCGCTGCGAATCGCTTCGAGCGGCGCGGCGCGATACTGCATGTACTGCTTTCCCGGAATGCCGATCGCGTGTCTCGGGCAGAACGAGACGCATCGCTGGCAGTACTCGCAGGAGTTTCCCATTCGAGGCGTTCCGTCCGGATCGAGCGAGATGTTGCCGACCGGGCAGAGATCCGCGCAGAGTCCGCAGTTGTCGCACTTCGACCGGTCGAAGAAGAGACGGTACCTTTTCCGGAAACTCCTTACCGCCCACTCGTTCCGGGAGATCGCGGCGACCATGTCGGAAAGGACCGGAATGCGTCCCCACGACGAACGGCCGTCGGCGAGATCGTTCGCGAACGACGCCGCTTCGGCTCTCGCCTTCGCGATCCTGCGTTCGTTCGTCGCGCGGTCGATCGTGGCGTTATGGTAGTTCGACGGCATCAGGAAGACCTTCGCGCCGACGGGACTGTATCCCCTGTCGGTCAGAACCCTGCGGATCGAGCCGACGGCGCCGCCGGCGAATCCCGCCATCGTGCCGGCGTAGAAGACCTCGACGCCCGCCCCGTTCGCGTCCTTGGGCGACGGAGGGAGCGATTCGAGGAACTTCCAGATGAACGGATAGGTCGAAAAGTAGGCGACGGTGACGGCGAAGCCGAGACACTGCCCCGGTTCGATGCCCGCAAATCCCCTTTCTATCCTGTGCCCCGCGACGGCGATTCCCCGTTCCCGAAGGGTGCGGGCGATCTCCTCCGCGACCGTCAGCGTGTTTCCCGAACCGCTGAAGTGATACAGCTCCACAGATGCGCTTCGCATATCTTTCCCTCCTTATGTCGTATTCCGGCAGGTCAATTGTAGCAGGAAGCCGGGAATGGTCCGCCCTTCAGGATTTGCGGCCGGAAGCCTCGGCGACGGCCTTCTTCGCGAGTGCGTCCGCCTCGTCGTTCCATGGATTGCCCGAGTGCGCGAGAACTTTCACGTAGTCGATCCGCAGGCTTTCCGCCGCCGCCCGCATGGTTTCCGCGTACGCCTTCGTTCCGGGACGCCCGGTTTTCCAGTCTCCCCTGGGCCAGCGCGCGATTCCCTCGTAGTCGTGGTGGATCACGATGCGTTCGGCTCCGTGTGCGCGCGCGAACTCGACGGCCGCCATCGCAGCGAGAATTTCTCCCGCGACGTTGTGCATCGCAGCGAGATCCGGGTCGGTCCCCGAACGGCGGATCCGTTCGACGCCCTCCTCCCAGTAGATCACGGCCCCCGCGCCGTAGACGTTCGTCTTCGCGTCGAAGCTGCCGTCGACGTAGGCGATCATTTCCCCCCTTCGGGGATCGGGCGGTACGTTCCCGAGTTCCGCCGGAGCGGAAACGGATTCGTTCAGGTACGCCTCTGCCTGCTCCCTCGTCTGAAAGCTCTTGAATTCAGCGCCGGGGAAACCCGTCACCTGCGCGCGACATTCGTCCCACGACGCGAAAATTCCCGGAGTCCGCCCCCTTCGGACGGCGTAGACCTTCGATCCCACGGGATCACCTCCATCGTACAAATCACTATGGTATCACGCGGACACGTGGCGGATTGCCCGGTTATTGAGTACAATCAGACCCTGAAACGTATATTCGAGATGTCTGGAGGGACGGGCATGACTGTACGGTATCTTCGTTTCGAACACGGCGGCCGACGCTGCGCAGGAATCGTGACCGAAGGCGACGTGATCCGCGAGCTGCACGGAGACATCATGGGAGAATGGGGACTCGGAGAACCGGTGTGTACGCTTGCGGACGTCGATCGATACCTTCCTCCGGCGTGTCCGGGAAAGATCGTCTGCCTCGGCCTGAACTACCGGGATCACGCCGCCGAGATGAAGCTTCAGCTTCCCGAAGAGCCGCTTCTGTTCATGAAGCCGTCCACGGCCGTCATCGCGCACGGCGATACGATCCTGCGACCTTCGATATCGAAGCGCGTGGACTACGAGGCCGAACTCGCGATCGTCGTCGGAAAGACTGCGCGCCGTGTCTCCCGCGACGACGCGGACGACTACATTCTGGGCTACACCTGCGCGAACGACGTCACGGCGCGGGATCTTCAGGCGAAGGACGTCCAGTACACGCGCGCGAAGTCGTTCGACACGTTCGCGCCCATTGGTCCCTGGATCGTCATGGGGCTCGATCCGTCGAACCTCGAGATCCGCATGTGGCGCAACGATACGATGGTCCAGCATTCGTCGACGGCGAACCTGATCTTCCCGGTCCCCGTGATCGTGGAGTTCGTCACGCAGGTAATGACGCTCCTCCCGGGCGACGTCATCATCACGGGAACGCCTTCGGGCGTCGGCCCCCTGTCGCGCGGGGATGTCGCGCGCGTCGAAATCGAGGGAATCGGGACGCTTTCGAACACTGTGGAAGACGAGATCGTCGTCCGCTGACCGGGGACGCATACGGAAGCAGCGGGCGGTGCTGCCGGACGATTCCCGGCGGTTTCTCCTGCCGGAGAACGGCTTGAAAGAATACGAGGTGAACGAATCAATGGATCTTCGGACGTTGAGAACGCAATCCGCCGCCATCGGGCCGGACGTGGTCGCGTGGCGCAGACGGTTTCACGAGAACCCCGAGCTCCCCTGGAAGGAACGCGAGACGACGCGGTTCATCGCGGAAAGGCTCCGCGAACTCGGATGCGAGAATATCCGCATCGGGGTCGGCGAGAGCGGAACGGGCGTGATCGCGGATCTGAACGCGAACCACTCCGGACCGTGCGTCGCTATTCGCGGCGACATCGACGCTCTTCCGCTCGACGAGGAGACGGACGTTCCGTTCCGCTCGAAGGTGAAGGGCGTGATGCACGCGTGCGGACACGACGCGCACGCGGCGATTCTCCTCGGCGTCGCGACGGTGCTCTCGAAGGTGCGCGGAGAGATTCCGGGCCGCATTCGCCTGATCTTCCAGCCTGCGGAGGAGGCCGGATTCGACTCCGGCGCCGGACGGATGATCGAGGGCGGGGCACTCGAAGGCGTCGACGCGATCATCGGCCTTCACGTCTGGTCGTCGTTGCCGAGCGGCGTCTTCGGCCTCCGGAGCGGCGGCATGATGGCGTCGGCCGACGTGTTCGAGCTGACCGTGAAGGGAAAGGGCGGGCACGGCGGCCGCCCGCAGGACGCGCTCGATCCGACCATCGCTGCCGCGACGATCATCACGACCATGCAGAGCATCATCAGCCGCGAGATCGATCCTCTCGAAACGGCGGTCCTCAGCATCGGAAAGATCGAGTCCGGAACGGCGCCGAACATCATTCCGGAGACGGCCAGGATCACGGGCAACGTCCGTTCGACGAGCCCTTCCGTCAGGGCGTCGATGGAGGGCCGCATGAAGCGGATCGCCGACGGCATCTGCATGGCGACGCGATGCGAAGCGACGCTCGTCTACACCCCGATCTACCCCGTGACCGTGAACGACCCGGCGATGACGGCTCTCGCGCAGGCCACCCTGACGGAAATGTTTGGCGCCGGGCGTGTCGTCGAGCCCCCGGTCGCGATGGGGTCGGAGGATTTCAGTTACTACGAGGAGAAGGTCCCGGGAACGTTCATCTTCGCGGGAATGGCCGATCCGGCGAAGGGAACGGACGCACAGCACCACAATCCCCGCTTCAGAGTCGACGAGGATATCTTCCCCGATTGCGTTGCCGCCCTCTGCGGCATTGCGTGGCGCCGGATTTCGTTCAGGCGCGACCGGGTATAATACGAGAAAGTGTACGGAAAAGACGCTCTTGTTTTTTTTAAAATCCCCGAACGGATTGCGAGGAGGAACGGCGGATGACGAAGAGAACGTTTTTTTTGACGATGATGGTGTGTATTCTCGTGGTGCCTGCTTCGGTTCTTCCGGCGCAGGCGATCGGGGAACCGGTTCTTCCCGATGTCGCGTCCGCGGACGAGCCCCCGCCGCTTCCGTCCGGAATGCCGGGGCAGTCCGGAGGCGGGAGCAGACTCCCGGCCCTCCCGGGGCTTTCGGATCTCGAAGTCGACCTCGAGCCGCTCCCCGGGCTCGATACGCTGAATCAGGAAGTCGCGTCGGCCGATGCGCGGGCGGCGGCGATCCGAAAGGCGCTCGACAAAGTCGACGAAGCACGCGCTCTCTGGCAGCGCGGTGATCTCGACGGGGCGATCGCGCTCGTCGAAGAGGCGCTCCGGCTCGATGCCGAGTCCGAAGAGGCCCGGGGAGAACTGCTCTCGATGACGGAGGGGCGGAAGAACTTCCAGGCGGCCCGGGCGCTTCGGGAAGAGGGACGCGCCCTGCTGTCGCGGGATATGGCCGCGGAAGCCGTCGTCAAGTTCCGCGAGAGCCTCGGCCTCTGGAAAGACGACGAGACCTCGGCGCTGCTCGAACAGGGTGTGAAACGACAGACGTATCTCGGAGAGATGCGGGAGACGGCGTCGAGGCTCCTTCGGGAGGCGCTCGCCGACGAAGGGGCGGGAAAGTTCGACGACGCGCTCTCGAAGCTGCGGGAAAGCCTCCGGGCGGTTTCGCTCCCCGAGGCACGCGAAGCGGCCGGGCGCATCGAAGCGCTCGTCCGGGAGCGGGACGAGCGGAAGGCCAAAGCGGACGATCTGAAGACGCGGGCCCAGGCGCTCGAAAAGGATGGCAGACTCGAAGAGGCGCTCGATCTTTTCGAGGAAAGTCTGCGCTACGTCCAGGATAAAGCCGTGAACGAAACGGCCGCCCGACTTCACGCGACGATAGACGCCCGCCTTGCGACCGACGAGCAGAAGAAAACCCGTGCAGCCGCGCTCGCCCGAAAAGGCGCCGAACTCGAGCGGATCGGAAGTCTCGAGGAGGCGCTGGCCTCCTACGAAGCGAGTATTGCGCTCTGGCAGGACGCGAAGGCCGAGGAGGCAGCAGGCAGGCTGGCTGCTGCCATCCGCGAGAAAGCGAGGATAGAGGGCGAGAAAAAGGAACGTGCGTATCGTCTCTTCCAGGAGGGGTACGACCTCGAACTTACCGACCATACGGAGGAGGCGCTGGCGAAATATCGCGAAAGCCGCCTGACATGGCCCGACAAAGAGGCGGAGGACGCCGTCAGACGACTCCAGGCGCAGCTCTCGGAACGCCGTGACCGCAAGGCGAAGGCGACGGGCATGGCCGCGAAGGCGTCCGAACTGGAGCAGTCCGGGAAGGTCGAAGATGCCCTCGACGAGTACCTCGCGAGCCAGGCGCTCTGGCCCGATCCGCAGATCGCGAAGGCCGTGGACCGGCTCAGGGTGGTCATACGGGAGCGCATCCAGTCGAAGGAGGAAAAGCAGCTTCGCGCGGGCAGGCTCTTCCGCTCCGGGTCGGAACTCGAAAGGGCCGGCGATCTCGACGGGGCGCGCGAACGGTTCGCGGAGAGCCTTGCGCTGCTGCCTGATCCGAAGGTGGAAGAAGCGATGACGCGCCTCGAGGGAAAGATCGTCGAGCGCGGACGGAACGAGGCCGACGCCCGTGCGAAGGCGCTATCCCTCTTTACGGAGGCTTCGGACCTCGAACTGAGGGGAGAACTCGAGGCCGCTCGCGTGAAACTTCGGGAGAGCCAGTCCGTCGTTCCCCTCAGGGACGCCGAGGAGGCGATCCGGAGGATCGGCGAGAAAATCCGGGCTGCGGACGAACGGAAGGCCCGTGCCGCCGGGCTGAGCAGGAACGGAGCGAGACTGGAACGCCTCGGCAGGCTCCCCGAAGCGCTCGCGGCGTACGAGGAAAGCGCCTCGCTCGTCACGGCGGCCGAGGTCGACGAATCCATCCTGCGCGTTCAGGGAAAGGTCGACGCGCTTGCCAGGGAATCGGCGGAAAAAAAGGAGCGTGCGGTCAGGCTCGCGCAGGAATCGGCGGAGCTCGAGTCGCTCGGAAGGCTTGACGAGGCTTTCACGGCGATGCGTGAGAGCCGGACTCTCGATCCGACGAAGGAAAAGGACGAAGCGTTCGCGCGTCTGAACGCCCGTCTGCTGGAGCGGAAAGCGTCCGAAGACCGTGGGAACGAGCTCTACACGAAGGCCGAAATTCTCGAAAAGGCCGGACGGCTCGAGGACGCGCTCGCGGGGTACGAGACGAGCAGAAGCGTGTATCGTTCCGATCGTGTTCTCGAAGCGCTTGCGCGCGTCCAGTCGGCGATCCTCGATCGCGCGCGGACCGGGGAGGAACGGCGGGCTCTCGCCGCGGCCCGGGCAGCCCGGGGAACGGCTCTCGAAGGGCAGGGGCAGCTCGACGAGGCTCTCGCCGAATTCAATGCGAGTGCGGAACTTTCTCCCGATATCGGTACGGACGCTGCGGTCGCGCGACTGCGCGGAGCGATCGGCGAAAGAGACAGAATGCGCGCGGATGCGCGCGCGGATGCCGGACGACTTCTCGAAGATGCGTTGCGCCTCGAGCGGGCGGGAAAACTCGACGAAGCCCTGGCGAAGGCGCGGGAAAGCGCGTCGAAGGCGTCCGACAGCAGGAGCGATACCGCGATCGAACGTATCGAAAAGGCTCTCGCCGAGAGAGAGGCCGTTATCGCCGGGGCGCGGGCGCTCTTCCGCGAGGCGCTTGATCTCGAGGTCGGCGGGAAGTTGCAGGATGCTCTCTCGAAGCTGCGCCAGAGCAACAGGACATGGGAAACCGCCGAAACCTCGGAAGCCGTCGAACGCGTGACGAAGGCCATCCGCGAGCGGGAAGAGAAGCAGGAGCTCGCCCTGAAGTCGTATCTCGAGGGAGGGAAGCTCGAGGCTTCCGGGCGTCTCGAGGAGGCGCTCGCGAAATTCGAGGAAAGTCTCGGATTCTTCCGGGACAAGGACGCGTACGATGCCGTCACGCGCGTGAACCGGAAAATCGTCGACGCGGCGAAGAAGCGCGAAGCAGCGCGCCAGATCGCGACCGAAGCGGAGGAGCTCAGGAAGATCGGCGACCTCGAGGGCGCCTTCGCGAAATATCAGGAGAGCTACGCGCTCTTCCCGGACAAGGAACTCGGTTCGGAGCTCGCGAAGATCGCGGCGGAGGCGAAGCTGGACCGCGACCGCCGCGCGAGAGCGGAGAAGCTGGCCGATGAAGGACATTCCCTCCTGAAGGAAGGGCGCGAACGCGAGGCGTTCGAGCGTTTTACGGAAAGCCTCGCGCTCCGGTCGGACAGCGTGCTTGAAAAACGGACGAAAGCGCTCGGAGAAAAGGTCCGGGCCGACGAGGAGCGTCTCGCCAGGGCGCGAGGTCTTCGCAGCGAGGGAATCGCACTCCAGAAGCAGGGGAACCCGGAGGAGGCGCTGAAGAAATACCGGGAAAGCCTCGGCGTCCGTTCCGATCCGGAGCTTCAGGCATATGCGGATCAGCTCGAAACGCTGCTCCTGTCGGAAAAGGAGCGTAGAGAGAAGGCGGCCGCGTTCCGCGCCGAGGGCATCGCACTGCAGAAGAACGGACGCAACGCCGAGGCGCTCGAGAAGTATCGTCAGAGCCTTTCCTACCGAAAGGACCCGCAACTCGAGACGCACGTGAAGAAGCTCTACGAGAAGATCCAGAGGGACATGAGAGAGGCGGTTCGCCTTCGGAACGAGGGCGTCGCGCTGCAGAAGACGGGGCGCCTGAAGGACGCGCTCAGAATCTACAAACTGAGCCTGTCGCTCTATCCGATGCCGGATCTCGAGGCCCACGTGAAGGGCATCGAGCGGAAGATCGCGGAGCAGGCCGAGAGAACGAAACTTGCCGCATTGCTCTACAACGAAGCGACCGTCCTGCGAAAACAGGGGAAGATCGAAGCCGCGCTCGAGAAATACCGCCGGAGCGTCGAGCTCGTGCCGAACAAGCGCGCCGAGGACATCATCAAGGCTCTCGAAAAGGATGTCGTGAAACTGAACGAGCGCAGGGAACGCGAAGAGGCGCTCCGGAAGGGGAAACAGGGTTCCGGGAAATAGGACGGCTCTCGGGAGGGCGAATACGGACTCGGTATTTTTGCCGTGCCGGGGGGAGTTGCGTCCATGTCCCCGAAAGGTATACTACCAGAGACATGGCTGATGAAATTTCAGGACGCAGGGTAAACCTCGAAGAGATCGTCAACAAGAGCCCTTCGGTGTTCGTCGAATGGATGGACGCCGAAGGGCTTCCCGTGTCCTATATCTCCGACAATGTCCGTCAGTTCGGCTATACGGCCGGGGAATTCCTTTCGGGAAAGGTTCGCTA
The DNA here is from genome assembly GCA_937957815.1 of uncultured Synergistales bacterium. Lineage (GTDB taxonomy): Bacteria > Synergistota > Synergistia > Synergistales > Aminobacteriaceae > CALFXN01. The sequence continues at coordinate 369 of CALFXN010000309.1, read as the reverse complement.
CGAGGATCTCATTCTCCGCGAAGATCTGAAAAAAGTCCGGCAGCAGGCGAGGTGCTTCAGGGACCGGAATCTGAACGAATACGCCCAGGAATACAGGATCCTCGCGCGAAGCGGAGAAGTCCGCTGGGTCGAGGACCGGACCTTCATCACGAGGAACTCGAACGGGGAGGAAATCCTCTTTCAGGGCGTCATAACGGATATTACGGCGCGGGCAACGAGCGAGATCATCCGGAACGCGATGTACCGGATCTCCCGCGCAGCGAACGCGCCCGGATCGCTCTCCGAGACGATGGAGGCGATCCGGGCCGTTCTCGGTGACATCATGGACGTCCGGAACTTCTTCCTCGCGCTCTATGACCAGACGCACGA
>CALFXN010000308.1 GCA_937957815.1 uncultured Synergistales bacterium | reverse complement strand
GTCTTCGACGTACGGCTGTTCGTCGGAAACAGGATCTTCGCCTTCTCGAGCCTCGCGGCGCTCATCAACTACAGCGCGACCTTTTCGGTCGCGTTCCTGCTGAGCCTCTACCTGCAGACGATCCGCGCAATGACGCCGTAGGGCGCAGGCCTGCTTCTCGTCATTCAGCCGGCGCTCCAGGCGATCATCTCGCCGATCGCAGGCAGGCTGTCTGACCGCGTGGAGCCCCGGGTTCCGGCGACGCTCGGAATGGGACTCACGGCGATCGGACTCTTCATGCTCGCGTCTCTGGACGTCGCGTCGCCGAACGTCGTCGTCGCCTTCGCGCTCCTGCTGCTCGGCGCCGGTTTCGGCCTCTTCTCGTCCCCGAACATGAGCGCGATCATGGGAGCCGTCGATTCCGACAGGTACGGCATGGCTTCCGCGTGCATCTCGAGCATGCGCCTGATGGGGCAGATGCTCAGCATGGCCGTCGTCGCGCTCGCATTTACGGTCTTTCTCGGAACGGCGGCCGTCTCGGCGGAAACGTCCGCGCCGTTCATGTCAGCGCTGCGGCTTTCCTACGCGATCGCCGGAATCTTCTGTGTTTCAGGAATCTGGTTTTCTTTCGCACGCGGACAGGTCCGGCGATGAGAAACCGGACCCGTTACGCCACTCGAAACAGGGAGGGGAGTCCATGTACCGCGCGAATCGAATCGAAACGGACGACAAAGCTGTATTCTACAGGACCGTGACGCACCTTCTCGAGGGACTTCTCGCCGGCGAAACCGACGGGACGGCCAATCTGGCCAACGCCGCCGCGCTCCTCGGGCACCAGATGAAGGATATCAACTGGGTCGGGTTTTACCTCCTCAAGGGAGACGAACTCCTCCTCGGGCCCTTTCAGGGCAAGCCCGCGTGCACGCGCATCCCGGTCGGCAGGGGGGTCTGCGGAACCGCTGCCGCGAAGCGCTCGACAGAGGTCGTTCCGGACGTCCACATCTACCCCGGACACATCACGTGCGACGGAGCCTCGGCATCGGAAATCGTCGTTCCGATCTTTTCCGGCGACCGCCTCGCGGGCGTCCTCGACATCGACAGCCCTCTTCCGGGGCGTTTCGACGCGGAGGATGCAAAAGGACTCGAGGCATTCGTCGAAACCCTTGCGGCTTTGCTCTATAACCGGTAGCAGTCCCGGACCGGCTTCTCGCGGGAGTGCGCGAAGCCGGTTTTTTTTGGCCTCTTGACTGAAATATATAAATATATAAAATAAACTCGAGGTGAAAAATATGAAGATCCGCGATCTTGCGTCCGAGGAACTGCGCCGTTCGATGTCGACACAGGAGTTCGTGCTTTCCGTCCTCCGGACCGCGATTCTCAAATCGGTCCTTGCCCCCGGGGCGACGCTCCGGCAGAACGAGCTCGCGGAACAGCTCGGCGTGAGTCACATCCCTGTCCGCGAGGCGATCCGCAGTCTCGCGTCCGGAGGGCTTATCACGCTCTACCCGCACAGGGGCGCCGTGGTTTCCAGCCTCTCGGTCGCCGAGGCCGAAGAAATTTTCGCGATCCGCCTCTTCCTCGAAACCGGCGCACTGAAGACCGCCATGCCCAAAATGACCGCACGCGTCCTGCTCGAGGCCGAATACGTCCTCAACCTCTCGGATCGCGAAAGTGACCCGGACGTGTGGTCCGACCTGAACTGGCGTTTCCATTCCCTGCTCTACGCGCCGTCGGACTTCCCGCACCTGGTCTCCATGATCGGCGAAATGCACGCGAACGTCTACCGCTACCTGCGCCTGTACATCGGCGACATGAACCGTCAGCCCGACTCGCAGCGCGAACACCGCGACCTACTCGACGCCTGCAGAAACGAGAAGACAGAACGCGCCCTCGCGATTCTCGAGCTGCATCTGATGAACGCGAGAAACCGTCTCGCGGAATATCTCAGGGAACACGAAACGAAAAACTGAGGGGAGGATCAACTGAATGGACAGACAGGCAACACTCGCGGAACGGGATTTCGGGCAACCGACCGACCGCGTCGGCCGGTTGCGCGCAGCCTTCACGACGGCGGCGCCGACGATTTGCGCCGAACGCGCGCGAATCTTCACGGAATCCATCGCGGACAACCGGGGCGACCCGCTCGTCGTGGCACGGGCCAGGGCATTCCGGGACGTGTGCCGCAGGCTCCCCGTGACTATCTTCGACGACGAACTCGTCGTCGGAAGCGTCGGCATCCACCGGCGCTCCGGCTGCATCTGTCCCGAGATGTCGTGGCGATGGGTCGACGGCGAACTCGATTCCTTCGCGACCAGAAAACAGGATCCCTACCGCGTCGGCGAACGCGAAAGGACTCTCCTGAGGGAACGCGTCTTCCCGGCGTGGAAGGGGCGGACTCTCGAAGACGCGTTTCTCGCGCAGATCCCGGACGAAACGGCAGCCGTGGCCGTGGACACCGGCATCGTGGACAACGACATGAAGTGGCGCAGCGGCGTCGGCGAAATCACGCCCGACTACGAGGATATCGTCTTCGCAAAGGGATTCTCCGGGATCACCGCCGATGCGACCGAACGGGAATCGACGCTTGACCCGCTCGTCCCAGCGGACCTCGACCGGCGGAACTTCCTGCGGGCCGTCCGCGAGACCGCGTACGGAATCATCGAACTCGGCCGGAGATACGCGGAAAAGGCGGAACGCCTCGCCGACCTGGAACCGGTCCCTTCCCGCAGGACGGAGCTTCTCGAAATCGCCGGGACGTGCCGCCGCGTTCCGGAATTTTCGCCGCAAACATTCCGCGAAGCAATCCAGATGGTCTGGTTCGTCCAGATGGGGTGCATTCTCTCGGAGAACTCCCTCGCCCTGAATCTCGGTCGCTTCGACCGCTACATGGAGCCCTTCCTCCTCGCCGACATCGCGGCCGGACGTCTTTCGGGGGAGCAGGCGCAGGAGCTCGTCGACTGCCTCTGGATCAAGCTTTCCGAATGGGTCTGGGCGATATCCTCGAACACCGCGCAGTACTTCGCGGGGTACAACTCGTTCCAGAATCTCACGATCGGCGGACGAAAGCGCGACGGTTCCGACGGCGTCAACGATGTGTCATACATGTGTCTCGCGGCGACGGCCCACGTCCGCCTGCCTCAGCCGGGACTCAGCGTCCGCATCCACAACGGAACGCCCGAACCGTTCCTGCGGGCCGTATGTCGCCTCGTCCGCCTGGGGACGGGATTTCCGGCCATCCACAACGATCGGACGGGAGAGGCCATGCTCCTCGCGTCGGGACTCGCGCCCGAAGACGCGCGCGACTGGAACAACTGCGGCTGCGTCGTCCCGCACAACCGGAAGGTCGGCGAATGGACGGCGGCCGCGAATGTCAATCTCGGCGCGGCGCTCGAGTTCGCGCTCAACGACGGAGTTCACCGAAAAACGGGAGCGAGGCTCGGCCTCCCGACGGGAGACGCCGTCTCGTTCGAGACGTTCGGGCGCGTGAAGGAGGCATTCTTCGCGCAGCTGTCGCATCTGATCCGGCAGGCCAAGGTCGTCACGACACTCGCGCAGAAGGTTCACGCGGATACGACGCCGCGTCCGTTTCTCTCGTCGCTCGTCGGAGGATGCGTCGAAAAGGGCGTCGATCTCTCGGAAGGCGGCGCGCGCTACACGATCGGAGCGGTACTGACCGGCATCGGCGCCGCGGACGCAGCCAATTCCCTCGAGGCCATCCGGAAACTCGTCTTCGGAAAGGACCACGTCGCCATGCGGGAGCTTCTCGACGCGCTCGCCTCCGATTGGAACGGCTGTGAGTCCCTTCGGGCACGGGCGCTCGCGACGCCGAAGTATGGGAACGACGACGAGGAAGTCGACGCACTCGCGCGCGAAATAACCGACTTCTACCATAATGAGGTCGCCTCGGACAGGGATTTCTGGGGCAAGCCGTTCACGTCGGCGTTCATGGGAATTTCGAACTACATTCCGATGGGAGCCGTCGTCGGCGCGACACCCGACGGACGGAAAGCCGGAGAACCTCTCACGGAAGGACTCTCTCCGCACGCCGGAACAGATACTCACGGGCCAACGGCCGCGATGCGATCGGTCTCAAGGGTCAACCACGAAAGCCACGGCGGCGGGACGCTCCTGAACATCAAACTGTCGCCCGAAACGCTCGAATCGGAGCGAGATCTCGGCAACCTCGCGGCTCTGATTCGCGGGTACTTCGATCTCGGGGCTTTTCACGTCCAGTTCAACGTCGTCGACGCCGAAACGCTGCGGGACGCGCAGGAACATCCCGAACGACACGGTGACCTCCTCGTCCGCGTCGCGGGGTACAGCACTCGCTTCGTGGTCCTCTCGAAGGACGTTCAGGATGCCATCATCGCGCGGCATACGCACCGGCTCTCCTGAGATTCCATCTCCCCTCGGGCTCGTCTTCGATATCCAGCGATGGTCACTTCACGACGGTCCGGGGATCAGGACGGTCGCATTCCTCAAGGGATGTCCGCTTCGGTGCGCGTGGTGCTGCAATCCGGAGTCGCAAAACACTCTTCCGGAAATCGGCGTCTTTCCCGAACGCTGCACGGCGTGCGGCGCCTGCGTCTCGTCCTGCGCCCGATCGCTCGCCCTTCCGGCAAGGAACGGAGGCATCACCGAACGCACCTCGTGCACCGGCTGCGGGGAATGTGTTCCCGCGTGCCCGAACGGAGCGCGGAGTCTCTTCGGAACGCCAACCTCTCCCGACGATCTGTTTTCGACCATCCTTCAGGATGCGCCATTCTACAGAAGATCGGGAGGGGGTATGACGTTTTCGGGAGGAGAACCGTTCCTGCAGTCCGCCTTCCTCGCATCGTGCGCCGCCCTGTGCGCCTCGGCCGGAATCGGAGTCGTCGTCGAGACGTGCGGGGCTTTCCCATGGGACGAAGCGGCAGGTGCGACCGCCCACGTCGATCTCGTCCTGTTCGACATCAAGCACATGGACCCGGAAATCCACCGGCGTCTCACGGGAATGTCGAACGACGTCATCCTCGAGAACGCACGGAAGCTTTCGCGGGCTGGAGTTCCCCTGCTCGTGCGTACGCCGGTCGTCCCCGGCTGCACGGATGCGCCTTCGAATATCGACGCGATCCGGCGCTTCGTCCGCGAAGAGCTCCCGACGGCGATCGGCCATGAGACGCTTCCGTATCACGAACTCGGAAAGGGAAAGTACGCAGCGCTCGGAAGACGGTACCCGCTTGCGGATGCCACATCGTTCTGAAAAGCTCCCGAAGGAACGGCGGGGGTAATCCGCTTGCGGCGTACTTCTCCGTTACGATCATTTTACCCTTGCCAATAATACTGTCACCAAGACTCTAAGTCTTTTCTTATTTTAAAAATATAAAACACACTTAAGCCTACCAAACATACCCCACTCACAGCCGTCAATAAAAACACAGAACTTGAGTTTAATAAAATACCAAATATACCGTAAGCAAGCGGAAGTGACGTATTGCCAACCAATGTAGATACACTAAACACCCTTCCCATCATCCGACTTGGCGTTAAATTTTGCAGCAATGAATGCCAAAATACCGCCGCAAAAGCAATACAGACACCGATCGCAATCATGATCAACATATACGCACAGACTGTCCGTATTCTTAGAAACTGCAAAAAACTTATCGCTACAAAACAAAATCCAACCCCCATGACAAATAAAACCAATGACCGTTCATCTGTGCAAGTTTTCTTTTTCAGGCTCATGAGCACTGATGCGGTAACCAGTCCTATCCCTAGCATCGCCTCAAGAGAACCAAGGTTATTCACTCCAGTCCCCGTCAACCCATTTGCCAAAAACGGCAATAAAACCGATAAGTTCCCTACAAAAAAATGCGTTAAAGCAATAATTTTCAGAACAAAAACGATTCGCTTTTGTTTCTTTATAAAGCAAATCCCATCACGCATATCTTGCCAGACGCTTCTCTTTTCCCCAAGAGTTCGGGAAGCTTTGTTGATTTTTATAGAGCAAGCCAGAAGAGCAGAGACAAAATACGAGGCACTGTTGGCGAAAAAAACCCATGTCAGACCAAAACCGCTCGCAGCCAAACCACCTAACAGAGGCCCAGCTACTGTACAGACACCATCAACCATCTGGTTCATGCCATTTGCTTTAATCAGTTTTTCCTTTTCGACTATCTCCGGAATGATCGCCTGTATGGCCGGGTCAAAAAAAGCCGTTACCAAGGACAAACCCAACCCGATGGCAAAAACATGCCAGATTTCGAGCGCATCGCTCATTGACAGACACGATATGGCCAATACGAGGCAGCCTCGGATAATGTCGGTCGCAACCAACATCGTTTTCCTCTTCCAGCGGTCAGCCAGCGCACCGGCAAAAAAACCGAGAAGTATACCAGGAAGCACTGACGCCAGCAAAAAAAATCCCATTACAGATGGCGAGTGAGTCTTCTGCAAAATCCACCACGCGAGTGCTATAGCGTAAAACTTGTCGCCTAACTGAGATATAGTCTTTCCCAGCCAAAGCACGGTAAAGTTTCTGTTGATCACGCGTTCCACGACCCTTCTATAGCTTTATGGGTCGCTACCATAAACTATAAAGCTATAGTCGGGTCAAGAACTCACCCATCCTCGTTCAGTGCCTATGTATCGCCCCAAGACCCGCACATGGTATTTTGCGGGTCTTGGGGCGATACATCCGGTCCTTCAGGATTATTTCGCTTTCTTCCTTTCGTATTTCTTAATAATCATATTACGTGGTATCCTTTGCCGGAGAGAATAGCCTTTTCCTATCATGCGTGCAAGAGTCGCTCATTGGCGCTCAGGCATCAGATCCCCGGACAGGAGACAATGGATACCGCGTCGACCGATTTCCTGAAGGCTGCCGTCATTCAGTCCCTGCTCAGACAGGGATATACGATCCGGAACGGCCTGGTACGAATGTTTGAAAGCCCCACCAAGGACGACTTTCGTGCTCTGAACGCGCTTGCCGTCCAGAAAAAGATCGAAACGGCGGCCCCGGGCATCCGTTCGCACGAAGACCGGCTGATCCGATACATAGCCGACGGAAACGAGATCAATCCGTCTGCAATACGCCCGAAGCTCGTCCTCGTAACACCCCGCTCCGAATACGAACTGCTGTTCCGCTACGCATCCCTTCACTGGAGCATTCCGGTTTCTTCGGGATACGGAAGAAGACTTCGGTTTCTCGTATTCGACGAGAACAACGGCAAGCTGATCGGTCTGTTCGGTTTGGGGGATCCGGTGTTTTCCCTGCAGGCGCGCGACGGCTGGATCGGATGGGGAAAGGAAACCAAAGCGCGGAGGCTCTATCACGTAATGGACGCTTTCGTCCTCGGCGCGGTGCCGCCCTATTCCTTTCTGATGTGCGGAAAACTCGTGGCGATGCTTGTTTGCAGCAACGAGGTACGAAGCGCCTTCCGCGGAAAATATGAAGGCTCGAAATCTCTGATCAGGCAGGATACCCGGGCTCCCTACCTCGCGCTGGTCACGACGACTTCGGCCCTCGGCCGGTCTTCCGTATACAACCGCATCAGAATCGGCGGACAACACTACTGGACGAGCCTCGGCTTCACGAAAGGATCCGGAGAGTTTCACTTTTCGAACGGAATATACGACAGTATGCGCGCCTTCGTCGAGAAATACTGTGAACCCACCGCGAAAAACATCGCATGGGGAACAGGGTTCCGGAACAAACGCGAAGTAATACGCAAATGTCTCTCGCAGATCGGCCTTTCGTCCGATCTCATCTATCACGGAATTCACCGGGAGATTTTCGCCGCGCCGCTGGGGCGCGATGCGATCCGTTTTCTGAACGGCGAAGCCGAATCCCCCTGTTTTTACGACTGGCCGGCTTCCGGACTCGCCGAAGCGTTCAGCAAAAGATGGCTCATCGCCCGGGCGGAACGGAAAACCGGGTATCGGGATTACGATCGGGAACAATATCGGCTCTGGCCGTCGGAGACGG
>CALFXN010000307.1 GCA_937957815.1 uncultured Synergistales bacterium | reverse complement strand
CCCCGCACGCTCTCCTCTATGGAAAGTCCGATTTCGCCATCAGAGAATCGGAAATGCTTCGCAGAGGCCAACCCCGTTCCGAGTTCGCCGCAAATTCTTTTCGCAAACTCGGGATGAGCTGTCCCCGAAAAGATTTTTAACTCTCTGGAACCGGACCCCATATCAGTCTCCTCCTTCAATTGTGCGCGAATTCTTTTTTTTGCCCCACCCGGATATGTTTCTCTGTCTCGCGCGCGCGACCGCAAGATCTCCCTCCGGGACATTCTGCGTTATCACGGACCCCGCGCCCGTAAACGCATCGTCTCCAAGCTCGACGGGAGCAACGAGCATCGTGTCGCTTCCGATAAAACAACGATTTCCGATCTTCGTCGGGTTCTTCCTCACCCCGTCGTAATTGCACGTAATGGTGCCGGCGCCGACATTCGTGTCCTCACCGATCTGAGCATCCCCGATGTACGACAGATGAGGCACTTTCGAGCGCTCGCCCACGAAGCTCTTCTTCATCTCGACGAATTTGCCGACATACGCGTCACTCGCGACGCGTGTGCCGTCGCGGAGATATGCGAAGGGCCCTATCTTCGCCCGCGACGAGATATGGCACTTTTCAAGAACGACATGATCGAAAATCGTCGCCCCATTTTCAAGGACGGAACCGCGAATGACCGTTCCGCTTCCGACGTGAACCCCGTCAGCGAGAACCGAGTCGCCGTAAATCTGGACGAACGGGGAAATTTCCACATCGGTGCCCATAGTGACCTTCGGGCCGATAAACGCCGTTTCGGGAGAATGGAAGCGGACTCCATTCTCAAGCCATCTTTCGACAATATTCCTTCTGAGATACGATGCCACTTCAGAAAGCTGCCTCGCTGAGTTGATACCGGCAAACTCGGTTTCGGATTCCGTCAAAATGGCCTCCACTCGCAGTTCCCGGTCCGAAAGGAGTTTCATGATGTCAGGCAGATAGTACTCTCCCTGGGCATTTTCGTTTGAGAGAAGGCCGATAACCGAATCAAGTGCGGACACGTTGAAAATATATACGCCGCTGTTGACTTCGGTGATCCGTTTCTGGTTCTCGTCAGCGTCCTTCTCCTCGACAATCCGGCAAGAGGTTCCGTCGCGAACGACACGGCC
>CALFXN010000306.1 GCA_937957815.1 uncultured Synergistales bacterium | reverse complement strand
AGCGATCGCGGCGTCGTGCTCGGTCCCGCTCGTTTCCGACGAGGCGTTGAACAACATGAGTCTCGGCGAATGGGAAAACCGGAAGAAAGATGAAATCGCCAGGGAATACCCCGAACTATGGAGCCTCTGGATGCGCAACCCGGAGACCCTGGAGGTCCCCGGAGGCGAGACGCTCGACGACGTCATGCGTCGTTCGCTCGACTTCGTCCGGGAGCTCGTTTCCGCCCATCGCGGGAACAGGATCGCGATCGTCTCCCACCGGACCGTTCTCAAGCCGCTCATCGCCGGAATGCTGGGAATTCCGACACCCTATTTCTGGAAGATCCACATGGATACCGCGAGCATCAGCGTCGTCATTCACGAGGATCAGCGGGGGTTCATGATGCATGGGCTCAACGACACATCTCACCTCGATTCCTTTGAAACGGAATGGATGTGAGCGTTTTTCTTGACCGTTCCCGCACGAGGCCGTATGATCATTAACGTTGTGCAATCTTCGTCCATCAATCGACAACAGAGGAAGGGACTATCGTGCCGGTTTTTTCGATCCGACTTGATTCCGCAGACGATCTGTCGAGAATGATCCGTACCATCGGAGCCGATCCCAGGTCGGCCATGTTTTTTCTCCCCAAAGCCGGCACGCTTTTTTTCTACGTTCCCGGGGCCGATTTCAGGGCTGCGGCCTTCATCAAACAGGAAATTCTTTCCCGCGGAGGGGATGCAGTCGTCAATCGCGGCGTCATCAACGCGACGGTCGAACGGAGCGACGTCCTCCTTTTCGGAAGCGAGGGGCAGATCGCCTCGCTCCTCGAAAAGCTGAAGCACCTTCAGTGCTGGGGACTCGACGAGATCCGGACATCGCTCTCGGATGCTTTCGCCGGTCGCGGGAAGCGTGGCTGGACACTGCGACTTCCTGGAAACCGCCGTCTCGAACTTGGACAGACGCCTGTCCTCATGGGAATCGTGAATGTCACCCCCGATTCCTTTCACCCCGAAAGCAGGGTATCGGAAGAGACCGCCGTCGAACGGACACGCGATATGCTTGCCCGGGGAGCCGCGATCATCGATATCGGGGCGGAGTCGACACGTCCCGGGTCAGATCCGGCGGACGCCGGGGAAGAACTGCGCCGTCTCCTGCCGCCGCTTCGCGCAATCCGGGCCGCGTTCCCCGATGCCGTGCTCTCGGTCGACACTTACAAGGGAATCGTCGTGCGCGAGGCGATACGCGAGGGGGCGGATATCGTCAACGACATTTCCGCGTACGGACTCGATCCGGAAATGCTCGGAGCCGTCGCGAGGTCCGGGGTTCCCTACGTTCTGTCCCACATCAGGGGAACTCCGGCGACAATGCAGAACGCACCGTACTATGACAATCTTCTTGATGATATGCTTCTTTTTTTCGAGCAAAAACTCGCGGAGCTCGAACACGCGGGAGTCCCGCGCGACCGGATCATTCTCGATCCGGGAATCGGTTTCGGCAAGCGCCTCGAGGACAACGTCGGAATTCTCCGCTGGATCGAAGCCTTTACCCGTTTCGGTCTTCCTTTGTGCGTCGGACATTCGCGAAAGGGCTTCATCGCAAAGACCCTGAAAAGCGACGCTCCGGAAGACCGCCTTTCCGGGACTCTGGCAGTCACGGCATACTGCGCGATGCGGGGCGTTTCGATCCTCCGTGTCCACGACATCCGCGAAAACGCCGCCATTCTGGCGATGATCGGCAAAATTCAGGAGGCGTCTTTATGATACGTGTCGCAATAGCCCTGGGCAGCAATATGGGAGACCGTCTGAACAACATTCGCCAGGCGGTTCATCTTCTCGAGAACCGCGGCGTGAACGTCACGGCTCGAAGCGACGTATTCGAAACGAAACCCGTCGGAGTGGAAAACCAGAAACGCTTCCTCAACGCGTGCATCGTCGTCTCGACCGACATGTCCCCGCGCCGCCTCCTCGACGAGATGCTCAGGATCGAGTCGGAGCTCGGGCGGACACGCGAGGTGCCGATGGGTCCGCGACCGATCGACCTCGACATTCTTCTGGTCGATTCCATGGTCGTCCATGAACCGGACCTCGAGATCCCCCATCCGAGAATGACGGAACGGGCATTCGTCCTCACGCCCCTCGCCCAGATCTGTCCGGAATGGATCCACCCCGAGTCCGGGCTAT
>CALFXN010000305.1 GCA_937957815.1 uncultured Synergistales bacterium | reverse complement strand
GGCCACAATCGGGGGGTCTCTGACGAAGGCTGAATTCGAGCGCGTTCTTGCGAAGGAATTCCCATCCCTCAGAAGCCCGAAGGTGACGTTTTCGAAAAAAGCCATCGATATCTTCGGGGTGTACGAAAAGAGCTATCTGGTGCGGGTCCGTGCGCTGATGAGGTTTCGCGGGCGATACGAAGTCGATTCGAAGACCGGAACCGCAGGGCTCGTCTTTTCGGACGTAACCAACGACAACGCCATGGTCTCGGCCGGAGAGATCGCCGCCGCTCTCGAGAGATGCAGCCCGAAACTCGATTTTCGTTTCCTGCCCGGGAATCCGCCCGTCCGGCACGTCATTGTCGACGAAAACAGGATCTGGTTCAGCACGATCGCGCGCTGAGAACGCAGAGGAGGATACGGCACGTGTCAGAAAAAAGACCGTTTCTCGAAACAGCCAAAGAATTCGTCGCGGCGTTTTTCCACGGTTCCTTCGTGAGCAAACGCATGGCCGTTGTCCGCAAGGAAGCCTTCGACGTCAACGACAACCTCATGCTCCTGCTTTTCGGCGATTTTCTCGGGATTCCGAATCCGGTTTCCTATTACATGCTCGAACTGCTTCCGTATGTGATGGAAGATCTGGTCCCGTGGGAACGCAGGATGCAGAACAGAAAATACATCGTCGCGGAAAAAGCGGCGCAATACGATTTCGATTAGGGGAGACGGAGAATGTCAGTGAACCGTCCGTTCATTTTCTTCGGCGGCAAGGGAGGAACCGGCAAGACAACCTGCGCCGCCGCGTATGCGTACTGGCGTGCATCTCAGGGATCGCGAACTCTCGTCGTGTCGACGGACCCCGCGCATTCTCTCGCGGATGCGATGGGAGTGCCGATCGGTCCCGAAATCGTGAGAATCAGGGAGAATCTCTGGGGAATCGAGATCGACGCCGAACTCGAATCGCGGAAATACGTCAAATCGATACAGGACAAGATGCTTTCGATCGTCAGCGCCGGAATCGTCGACGAGATCAAACGCCAGATCGAAATCGCGTACGCATCGCCGGGTGCCGAAGAAGCGGCTATCTTCGATAAATTCGTCGAACTCATGGAGTCCATCGGCGATCCGTATGACATGATCGTGTTCGATACCGCTCCGACGGGACATACGTTGCGTCTCCTGTCGCTTCCGGAGATTCTGGGAGCGTGGATCGAGCATCTGATCGACAAGCGGGCGAAAGCGATGCACCTTATGGAGATGGCCGCGCGATATGACAGGGATCTTCAGGAGAAGATCAAGGACGATCCGATCATCACTACACTCAGAGACAGACACGATAAGTTCGTGAAGGCGCGCGGCCTTTTGACCGACCCCGAAAAGTGCGTGTTCTGTTTCGTTTTGAACGCGGAGAAGCTCCCGATTGTCGAGACGCAGCGTGCAGTCGCCCTTCTCGAAAAATACGGAATCCCGATCGGATCGGTGGTGGTCAACAAGGTTTTCCCGCCGGAATCCGGGAGTTTTTTCCGGAAACACAGGGAATCCCAGATGGGATATCTTGCACGGATCGAGTCTCTGTTCGGAAAATATGGCGTTATCTGTCTGCCGTTTCTGGAAAGCGACATTCAGGGAATGCAACAGATCAGTATCATGGCGGATCGAATCAAGGAGATTGATGTCCGATGATTCTCGACAAACTGGAGAACGCGCAGAACTATTACGGCATGGGATGCGGAATGAGGAAAGCGTTTGAGTTTCTCATTTCAAATGACATCCGTTCCCTGAAGGACGGCAGGTACGATATCGACGGAGAGAAAATCTACGCACTCCTGCAGACGGTATCCACCCGGAGATCGGATCTTCTGGATTTCGAAAACCACGGACGTTTCGTCGATATTCAGATGACGCTGAGCGGAGAAGAGGTTATGGAATGGGCTCCCCTCGAGGAACTCGTCAAGGTACGAGCATACGATGTTGGAGACGATTGCGCTCTCTGGCGTGGCGCGGGGCAGCCCGTCAGGGCGACGAACGGCGTTTTCGCGGTCTTTCTGCCAACCGATGCGCATAAGCCCTGCGTCGCACCGGGAGAGCCGGGAGAGGTCCGGAAAGTCGTCGTCAAGATTTCAGTGGAAGAAGTGATGGAGTAATGGCCTTACGGTTTCTGAGCGCCTGTTTCTGTTTCCTTTTCGTCCTTTTCGCCCCCTGCGAAGCCGGGGTGTTCGGCGAAAGTCCGGAACGACGATACATGGAATCGCACCGCGATGCGGATGAGACCGCTCTCCGGATCGCGACGATGGAACGATACTTCGGGACGCTGAAGAAATCGCTGTCCGCCGAGCGGATTCAATCGTACGCGACGTATGTCGAAAACGAATCGGCCTCGTTCGGAGTCGATCCGTTTCTCGTCGCGGCGGTCATGATCAACACGTCGGACCTTGAATGGACTTCGCGGGAAAACAAGCGGTACGGACTGATGCGGATCGACTGGGACAAGCACAGAAAATGGATCTATCGGGATTATCCCAACGTCCGTTCTCTTCGTATCCTGTTCAAGCCGGTGATCAACATTCGCATCGGCGCGCGGATCCTGAAAGATGACCTCGTGAAGAACGCGAACGACATCGATCTCGCGCTTGAGCGGAACTACGCGTGGGATACGCTGTCCGCCCCTCAGGAAATCCATACGCACTATCGGAATATGGTCGTCCTTTTCCGTGAGTTGAGGGAGAAACGCGGCGTGATGCAACTCCCCGGAGTCTCTGCACCGGTACCCGACGGAGGAAAGTGACCGTGGTACGGGTTGCGTGCGTGCAAATGCGTGCAGGCGAACCCGGGGATCGCCGGACGACTGCCGACAGGATTCTCGGATTTCTCGAACGTTCTGCACGTGAGGGGGCGGAACTCGTTGTCTTTCCGGAAGCGGCGTATCCCGCCTACTACATCGGACCGGGGATGGATCGCGCGAGAACGCTCGTTGCGGAAAGCGAGGAATTCCTCGATGCCGTGTCGCGAAAGGCCCGTAGCCTTGGCGTCTATGTCGCCATCGGCGTACTCTGTCCGGAGTGGGATGGGCGCATATCGAACAGCGCTTTCCTGATTGATCCGGAAGGGATGATTCTGGCTCAGGCGCGGAAGAACAACATGTGGCACTTCGACTCCCGATACGTATGCCAGGGACATGAATATCCGGTCGTTCCCACGCCTCTCGGCGTCGTAGGGCTGATGGTTTGCGCTGACGGCCGCGCTCCGGAGATTGCTCGTATACTCGCCCTCAAGGGGGCGGACATCATTCTGGATCTCGCGAATCTGACGGGCAGCGGAAGTCTCTCGAACCCTCAGGTCGAGTACATGTTGCCTGCGCGGGCGAGAGAGAACGCAGTCTGGCTCGTTGTGGCGGACAAGGTCGGTCTCGAGTCGAAGACAGTCTTGAACTGTGGTTCGAGCCGCGTCATCGACCCGTGGGGACGGATCGCCGCGTCGCTGGACGCTCGCGAGGAGGCCATACTGCATGCAGCGATCGATGTTTCGCTTCCGCGTCCCACACTCCCTCCCCGTCACCCGGAACGATATTCTCTCCTCGTCTCGAAGCGGGATCCTCTGCTGCGAAGGGATCTCTCTCCGTACCGGGAACTGTTGTGCGGCATCGTCCAGTATCCGTTCCGTTCAGGAGAGGAGTACGGAACGAAAGCGAAAGAATTCCTGGAGATTCTTCAGGACCAGGGGTATTCGGTTATCTGCCTGCCACGGCTCGAACCGGATGGATCCCATGACGACGTCGTCAGGGCGCTCCTGCCGTATATCGACGACGGCCATCTCGTCGTTTTCGGCGTCTCCGGAAAAGCAAAAAACTGCGGAGTCACCTTCATCTCTTCCGGCGGCGTCAACGCGGTATTTGGTGGGAATGATGCTGTCAAGGCGCGCGATACGCCGCTCCTTCGGTGCGGAGCGCTCTTCGGTGACGAAGGCTTCGTCCCGGAGGCCGCTCGATGTCTGATGCTCGATGGCGCGGAAGTCGTTTTCTGGTATGACACGGGACACGACCAGGCTGCCGAATTGCTTGCCCGGACTCGCGCGGCGGAAAACAGGGTGTATTTTGTGCGAATGTGTTCGATTTCTTCGAACGACTCGGCGTGTATTGTCGCACCGAACGGCAACGTGATCGCATCGACAGTTTCCGGAGAAGAAATGGCAACGGGAGCGATGATAACCCCCGTTCTCTCGTCGATGAAAATCGTCGTCCCTGGGACAGACGTCGTCGGGAACAGATTCCCGGAGGATTACCGCGTTCTTGCGGACGTGTCGTCATGACCAGACCTGACTCGGAGGTCGTTACCCCGGAGGATGTAGCGTTCATGTCCGCGGCTGTGCGGATGGCCCGTATCGCCGCGGCGAAAGGCGAGGTTCCCGTTGGAGCCGTTGTCGTTCGCGACGGAAGGACAGTATCCGCCGCCCATAACGAGAAGAGCGACGACGTGACCTCTCATGCGGAAATCGTGGCGATTCGACGGGCGAGCTGGGTCTTGGGGACGTGGAACCTCTCGGGGTGTACGCTTTACGTCACGCTCGAACCGTGCCCCATGTGCGCGGGGGCGCTCGTTCTCTCGCGCATTCGCCGGGTTGTGTTCGGATGCTTCGATCCGCGCGCGGGTGCGTGCGGATCGTTGTACGATATTCCCGAGGACGGACGTCTGAACCACCGGTGTATTGTGACGAGCGGCGTTCTTGCGTCGGAGTGTTCGGAACTTCTTGTAGCCTATTTCCGGGAAAGGCGAAAGAACATCTGATGCGAAGCGTTCTTGCTTTCTGCCCGGTCCCGTGTATAATAACTAGCGGTTTTTTGTCCGGAGAGATGGCCGAGCGGTTGAAGGCGGTCGACTCGAAATCGACTAGAGAAAAATTAACCCTGCAAACCGTTGCAAACACTGAATTCTCTCTTTTCAAGGTCCAAAATACACCTGTCGACTGCATAAAAATTAATTCTATTTAAGCTGACATTCCAAAGCTCCCGAGAAATCGGGGGCATTTTTGTTTTCGGCAGTTTTGTAAATATTTTCGTTGGATGATG
>CALFXN010000304.1 GCA_937957815.1 uncultured Synergistales bacterium | reverse complement strand
GCCTCGCGGTCGGCTTCCTGTCGCGCGACAGGGTGTAGGAGGGATCGGACGATGAGTGACGCAACGATCGTCGACGCACGCGGGCTTTCCTGCCCCGAGCCCGTGATCCGGACGAGGAAGGCGCTCACCTCCGTGACCGGAGGGCGTGTGGATATTCTCGTCGACACGGTGACGGCGCGCGAGAACGTCTCGCGCTACGCGAGGTCGCAGGGCTGGACGGCGGAGGCGAGGGACGAAGGGGATCACTTCGTCGTGTCGCTGAAGAAATAGCATCGGAAAAGAACAGGGGCCCCGCGCGGAATCGCGCGGGGCCCCTGTTTATGCGTCATGCGTCCGGTCCGCTTTTGCCCCCGCCGAAGGGACGTCAGCGCTTCGACGCGGCGACGAGGTTCCGAAGCATCGCCTCGTCGGCGATATGCGGCAGCGTGATGTGCTGGTCGAGGTGTTTTTCGTTGAATTCGCCGCTGACGTCGATCGCGTGTTCGTTCCGCGCCCACGCGCGCCTCGCGACGCCGCCCATGACGTCCCAGCTCATCGCGCTCCGGATGATGCCGTCGACGCGGTCGCTTCCGTCGAGAACGAGGCCGAAGCCGCCGTTGATCGACTTGCCGATGCCGACGCCGCCGCCATTGTGCAGCGCGACGAGGCTCATGCCGCGCGCCGCGTTGCCCGCGAAACACTGCGTCGCCATGTCGGCCATGATGTTGCTTCCGTCGCGGATGTTCGCGGTCTCGCGGTAGGGGCTGTCCGTCCCCGAGACGTCGTGGTGGTCGCGGCCGAGCATGACCGGGCCGATCTCGCCCCGGCGCACCATGTCGTTGAAGGCGAGCGCGATGCGGATGCGCCCCTCGGCGTCCTGGTAGAGGATTCGCGCCTGCGTGCCCACGACGAGCGCGTTGCGTTCCGCGTCGCGGATCCAGACCCAGTTGTCCCGGTCCTGCGAGCGCCGCGAGCGCCGGTCCGGATCGATGGCGTCCATCGCGGCGCGGTCGGTCTTCCGGAGGTCCTCCGGCCGACCCGAGAGGCAGACCCACCGGAAGGGCCCGTAGCCGTAGTCGAAGAGCATCGGTCCCATGATGTCCTCGACGTAGGACGGGAAGATGAAGCCGTCGAGCGTGTCGCGCCCGTTTTTTGCGATCTCTTTCGCGCCCGCGTCGTAGACGGCCTTCATGAAGGAGTTCCCGTAGTCGAAGAAATAGGTCCCCTTCGCGACGAGCTTCCGGATGACGTCGAAGTGCCGCCGGAGCGTCGCGTCGACGAGCGTCCGGAAGCGTTTGGGATCCTCGTGAAGCAGTTGCGTCCGCTCGGCGAAGGTTATTCCGGCCGGGCAGTAGCCGCCGTCGTAGGGCGCGTGGCAGGA
>CALFXN010000303.1 GCA_937957815.1 uncultured Synergistales bacterium | reverse complement strand
GTTCGAGCAGCGCGAGCAGGAACCCTCCCGCCCATTGGACTCCCGCCCCGAGAACGTGCGCCATGGGATCGCCGAGAAGATAGGTGATCTTGAAGACACCCCACGTCGCCGCGAGGAAAATCAGAAGGCCGACGAACGGCGACGTCACGACGCGGTCGATCCTGTCCGTGACGGAGAGCCGTTCGCGGTAGACGCGCCCCTTCGCGACGACGGCCGCGGCAGCCTCCGAGACGAACCGCCACCGCCGTTCGATCGTCGCCGTGTCGAGCCCGTACCCGAAGCGTTCCGTCATCGCCGCGTCCTCTTCGGCGAGGATGCGGGCGACCGCTCCGTCCGGCGAAAGCGCCGCGAGGTGGTCCATCGCCATCGGATCGCGCTCCGCGAGCCGGATCGCGAGGATCCTGGCTCCTCCGAATGCCGTCACCGCATCGGCGGGCGCCGACGAGAGCGCCGACTCGATGCGCTCGTGCGCGCGCGCCACGTCCGCGCCATACGGGACGCGCACCCCCTTCCGGGGCTGCGCCGCGGCGCCGCGAAAGGCTTTCCTGAGGGAGTCGACGCCACTTCCGCGCGGCAGGCATCTTGGGGACATGCACCCGGCGCAGGTGGCCCTGGGAAGGCATCGGGCGCAATCGCCGCGCGCTAGCGTCGATACGACGGGAACGCCGAAGCGCCGCGACAGCGCGTCGAGGTCGACATCCATTCCGCGGCTGACCGCGAGGTCGCCCATGTTCACGACGAGAAGCGCGGGAAGGTCCAGCTCGAGGACCTGCACCGCGAGGTAGAGGCTCCTTTCGAGATTCGACGCGTCGAGGACGATCGCGGCGATGTCCGCCCGCCTCGAGAGAAGGAATTCCGTCGCCACGCGCTCGTCGGGAGACGCCGCCCAGAGACTGTAGGTTCCCGGGAGATCCACGACGCGGATATCCCCGGCGGCGTCGGGAAAGGAGCCGACGGCAAGGTCGACCGTAACGCCGGGCCAGTTGCCGACCTTGCGGTTTTCGCCCGTGAGCGCGTTGAACAGACTCGTCTTTCCCGTATTGGGGTTGCCTGCGAGAGCGACGGAAAACGTCGTGCCGGCGACACGCTCAGTCGGCGGGCACGAACTGCAGGCGTGAATGATCATCGAGGTCGGAACGCTCCTTTACCGGAACAGGTACTCGAAGAGTTCACCCGTTCTAACTGAATGGAAGAGGCGAAAAACTCAGTCCTCTTCACTCACGAGAATCTTCTCGGCGATGCCCCGCCCGACGGCGAAGCGCGCGTCTCCCACACCGAGCATGACCGGACCGCCCTGATTGCGCAGAACGCGGATCTTCGCGCCGGGGTATACCCCCACCTCGCACAGCCGTCTGGCCATATGGCCGCATCCGAGCAGGCGCATCACGCGGACTTCCCGGCCTTCAGCTATGTTTTTCACCGGACACATCGTCGTCATCTCCCCCGATCCACACGGTCAGCGCGTGGATCTTCTCAAGTTCCGCCTCGACGCCGCAGATCATGCAGCGCACCGAAGCTCCCGAACGGTCCAGCATTTCGACGCCGGTCCCCGGAGTCAGCCCCGCCTCGAGCAACCGTGCGCGAATCGGACCGGCGCACGTGAGACGGACGACACGCCCCCCTTCCCCCTTTTTCAGAAGCGACAGCGGACGCGGGAGGCACGACGGATTCGAGATGAACCGTTCCATTCGGCGAACCCAGGGTTCCTGGTTGCGCCGCGCGTCGAAAAAAAACTCCGCGAACGCGAGGATCCGTTCGTCGGACCGCTCGTCGAGCTCGTGCTCCATCGCGCAGGCGATCGCTTCCGCGCGTTCCCTGTCGATCCCGAACAGCTCGGAGAACAGGAACGCGAGATGCTCGTGGCGCCGGTATATCGCGAGCGCCCGCTCGCGCCCCGCGTCGGTCAGCGAGAGGTCGCCGTAGTGTTCGTGAACGACGAGACCGTCGTCGGAGAGACGCTTCACCGCCGCGACCACCGTCGGCTTGCTCACCCCGGTGCGCGTCGCGAGTTCCGTCACGGTCGGCGCGACCCCTTCGATTTCGAGGGCGAATATCTCTTCCATGTAGTCTTCTATGCGGGCCGAAAGGGCCATTCCTTCCCCCTGTGTTTTAGAGGTCTAACTACTCCGGCATGAGAATACATCATCGATGATCCATACGTCAAGGACAACTTTGGTCAGATATCGTATATTCCGCGTCATGCACTGCGTCGCGCTCCGACGCGGTTCGCACTCCGGGAGTTTTCCCCGTTCGTGGTAGAATGAGCCCAATTCTATCGGGACAGGAGTGATGCAGATGGCCGTGTATCTGAACAACGCCGCAACGACGTGGCCAAAACCCGAACCGGTGGCCCGCGCGGTGTACGATTTCATGACCCGTGCCGGAGCCAACCTCGCCCGGGGCGCGGCGGCGAAACGGGATATCGGAACGATGGATATGGTGATGAGCTGCCGCGAAAAGATCGCGTCGCTTTTCGGCGGCCACGAGAACGCCGATCCAAGGTACGTGACCTTCGCATCCAACGTGACGGAAGCGCTCAACATCGTTCTCAAGGGCTTTCTCAAGCCGGGGATGCGCGTCCTCACGACGAGCATGGAGCACAACGCCTCGATGCGGCCGCTCCGGCGACTCGAGTCGCAGGGCGTCGTCGTGACAGTACTCGAATGCGACCCGGAGGGAATCCTGTCGCTCGAGGATCTTCGCGGGACGCTCGAAAACGACCGGTACGACATGATGGTCCTGACGCACGCGAGCAACGTGTGCGGCACGGTTCAGGATCTCGAGGGGATCGCCGGGGTCTGCAGCGGCTACGGCCTGAACCTCGTTCTCGACTCCGCGCAGACGGCAGGGATTCTCCCGATCGACATGACGGCCCTCAATCTCGCCGCGCTCTGTTTCACCGGCCACAAGGGACTCATGGGTCCCCAGGGGATCGGCGGCGTCGTCTGGCGCCCCGATTTCGCCGAAGAGCCGGCGTGCTTCGTCGAGGGCGGTACGGGGAGCTACTCGCACCTCGAGTTTCACCCGGACAAACTGCCCGACAAGTTCGAGGCCGGAACGCCGAACCTCCCTGGGATCGCCGGGCTCGGCTCGGCGCTCGACTGGCTCGCGGACGAGGGCATGGATGCGATCCGGAAGCGCGAACACGAGCTCGGGCAACGCCTTCTGAACGGGCTCGGCACGCTGCCCGGGCTGAGGCTCGCGGGAAAGCGGACGATGGATGGACGTCTGCCCGTGATCGCGGTCAATTTCGAGGGAGCCGACAACGGCATCCTCGCGTCGGAACTCGTCGACCGCGCGGGAATCGAAACCCGGCCCGGGCTCCATTGCGCGCCGACGGCGCACAGGACCCTCGGGACTTTCCCGCAGGGGGCGCTCCGGCTCAGCCCGGGGTACTTCAACACCGAAGCCGATATCGACGTCTGCCTGGGCACGCTTGCGGAAATACTGAAGATCCCCGCGAAATAGCGTTCGCGGACGCGCCCGGAGACATTCGCCCCCTGGGGGGCGCATGTCTCCGGGCCTGTTTCATGAAACGGCACATGCCGGCGGCAACGGAGACGGCATAATCGGAGGAGCGGAGGAAAGAATGCGCATCGTCGTGGTCGGTGCGGGAGAGGTCGGATACAGCGTCGCGCAGACGCTGTCCGAAGAGGGGTACGACGTCACCGTCGTGGAGCAGAACGAAGAGCGGGCGACGAAGACGGAGAGCGAGCTCGACGTCCTCGTCGTCCGGGGCAACGGAGCGAGGCCGAACGTCCTCGAGCAGGCCGGCGTCGTGCCGGAATGCGATGTCGATATCCTCGTGGCCTGCACGGACCACGACGAAATCAATATCCTCGCGTGCTGGATCGCCAAACGGTGCGGCGTCGACCGCGTCATCGCGCGTGCGAGAGGACTCGAGTTCACCGATAGTCCGACGTGGGGCAAGGAGCTCGGAATCGATGTCATGCACTCCCCGGAGCGATCCGTCGCGCGTGAAATCATGGAGCTCCTCTCGGTAAGCTCGGCCGTCCAGACGGGAGAACTTCTCGAAGGCCGGGCGGGAATGTACGCGTTCCATCTCGCGCACGGGTCCCCTCTTGTCGGAGCGACCCTCAGGGAACTTCGTCAGACGTACCCGGATTTCACCGCGATCATCGTCTACGTCGAGCGCGAGGACGGCGGCGAGGTTCCGCACGGAACGACGCCGCTCAGGGAGGGAGACCTCTGCTACGTCGTCACGGCAAAGGACTATGCCTGGCGCCTCGAAGAATACTTCACGGGCAGGAAGAGCAGTCCCCTGCGCCGGGTGCTCGTCGTCGGAGGAGGCAAGATCGGGTACCAGGTCGCCCGGAGACTCGAAGTCCAGTTCCGCGACGTCGACATCCGCCTCATCGACCGCAACAAGGACAAATGCGAGCGACTCGCGCAGGAACTCAGCCGCACGCTCGTTCTCTGCGGCGAGGGAGCCGATGACGAACTGCTGCGCCAGGAGGGAGTGGAGGAGGCCGATGGCTTCGTCGCCGCAACCGAGAGCGACGAGGCGAATATCATGCTCGGCGTCGTCGGCAAGTCGCTCGGCGCTCGTAAGAGCATCGCCGTCGCACGGAAGACGCTCTATCAGCGCCTTGATCCGTATATCTCGGTGGACGCCATCGTCAACCCCAACCAGGCGCTCGCCTCGGTAATCCTGCGGTACGTCCGCTATCCGTCCGGTACGGGGACGCTCTCGATTATCGAAAAGATCGGCGCGGAGATGCTCGAGCTGTTCATCTCGGAGGGGAGCCCCGCGATCGGCGTCCCCGTCATGGAACTCGGTCTTCCGTCGGGAATCCTGCTCGCGCTCGTGGTCCGAAAGGGGCACGTCTCCGTCCCCGGAGGAACCACCGTCCTCCAGCCGGAAGACCGAATCATCGTCTTCGCGACGTCCGATCTGATGGATACCGCCGTAGAGAGACTCCGGGGCATCTGATATGCGCTTTCGGGTCGTTCTGAAGGTCCTGTCGCTCATTTCGGGAATCGTCGCGCTGTTCATGCTCTGGCCGCTCGCCTGGGCGATCTGGGACGGAAGCGCGGACGTGAACCCCTTCATGGAATCCATCGCGGCGGGGCTCGTCTTCTCGGCCGCGCTCTTCCTGATCGGGCGCGATGCCGACTACGCGGATCTCGGGGTCCGCGAGGCGTTCGCGGTGGTAACGTTTTCGTGGGTCGTCGCCTCGGTCGTCGGCGGGTTGCCCTACCTGCTCCACGGTACGGTTCCCTCGTTCACGGACGCGTTCTTCGAGGCGATGTCGGGGTTCACGACGACGGGAGCCTCGGTCCTTTCGGACATCGAGGCGAACCCTCGTGGAATCCTCTTCTGGCGCGACCTCACGCACTGGCTCGGGGGCATGGGAATCATCGTCCTGAGCCTCGCGATCCTGCCGTTCCTCGGCGTCGGCGGAATGCAGCTCTACAAGGCCGAGGTTCCCGGGCCGATCCCGGAAAAGCTCACTCCGCGCGTCCAGCAGACGGCGCTCCTCCTCTGGGGCGTCTACGTTCTCATGTCCGTCGCGCAGACCGTCCTCCTGATGCTCGGGGGCATGAACCTCTTCGAGTCGCTCACGCATACGTTCGGCACGATGGCGACAGGCGGCTTCTCGCCGCTCAACAAATCGATCGGACAATATAACAGCGCGTACTTCGACTGGATCATCACGATCTTCATGTTTCTCGCGGGGGCCAACTTCACGCTGCACTACCTCTTTTTGAAGGGCAAGTGGGGCGTCTTCTGGAAGGACGACGAATTCCGGTTCTACACATACGTCACTGGCGGCGCGACTCTCATCGTCTCCGTCCTGCTGCTTGCCACGGGGACATACGCGGGCGTCGCCGACGCGCTACGCTACGCCGCGTTCCAGGTCGTCAGCATGATCACGACGACGGGGTTCGTCACGGCGGACTACGAAACGTGGCATCCGGGCACGCAAATCGTCATGCTGCTCCTGATGTTCGTCGGCGGGTGCGCCGGATCGACCGGCGGCGGCATCAAGAACCTCCGGATCATGCTCGTGCTGCGTCACGTCAAGATGGAACTCCTGAGAATCCTCCACCCGCAGGGGATCATGACCTGCCGCGTGTGCGGCAAGCCCGTACCCCGGGACGCGATCACATCCGTCACCGCGTTTTTCATCCTCTACATCGCGCTGTTCGCGACGGCGACGATCGTCATGGCCTGTCTCGGCCTCGACATCGTCACGGCCATATCGAGCGTCGCGGCGACGATCGGCAACGTCGGCCCGGGCTTCGGCTCCGTCGGCCCGATGGACAACTACGCCGGCGTTCCGGCGGCCGGCAAGTGGGTCCTGTCGCTCTGCATGCTCCTCGGACGACTCGAACTCTACACGGTCGTCCTCCTCTTCCTCCCCGTCACCTGGCGACGGTAGAATCTGACATTCGACGGCCTCTTCCGCGAGGCCGTTTTCTTCTTGACATATTCAAGAATTGTGGTACCTTTATTCCTGTAAACGGAGGTGGCGGTATGGCAGGGTTGTTTCGGATTTCGGAGGCGGTGTCGATCGCCTTTCACGGCATGGGGCTCCTCGCGATCCGGGGAGCGCGAATGAGCGGTCACGAGATTTCGGAGGCGATCGGCGTCTCGGAGGCACACCTTCTGAAGGTCTTCCAGCGTCTCGTCCATGCCGGGCTCGTCCATTCCACGCGGGGGCCGGGGGGCGGCTTTGAGATCGCGGACGATCCCCGCACCGTGACGCTCTTCCGCGTGTACGAGGCGATCGAGGGAACGACCGAGTGCGGCGCGTGCCTTCTCGGAGCGAACGAATGCCCCTTCGGGCGCTGCATCTTCGGGGGAGAGACGGAGCGGATGGAACGGGAATTTCTGGACTATCTTCACAGAGTCACCCTCGCGGACCTCTCCGCGAAGGACGAGGAGGGAACGAAGAGATGAGCGGAAGGGCGACGAGAAAGATCATCCGGATCGACGAAGAGAAGTGCGACGGCTGCGGCCAGTGCGCGCAGACCTGCCACGAGGGTGCGATCCGGATCGTCGACGGAAAGGCGAAGCTCGTGAGCGATTCGTACTGCGACGGGCTCGGCGCATGCATCGGCGAATGCCCCCGGGGCGCGCTCACGATCGAGGAGCGCGAGGCGGCTCCGTTCGACGAGGCCGCTGCGCTCGCGCAGGCCGGACATTCGAAGAAGCCGGAAGCGGCTCCGAAATCCCCGGAGGCCGGAAGTCTCGGGTGCGGCTGTCCCGGGAGCGCCATGCGCGATTTGAGGCGAAGTCAGACTTCTGATACACTACAGAATAGACCGTCCGAACCGACGGAATCGCGTTTGTCGAACTGGCCCGTGCAGCTGCGGCTCGTTCCCGAAAACGCTCCCTACCTCAAGGGCGCAGATCTCCTGATCGCCGCCGACTGCACCGCCTTCGCGCACCCCGATTTCTACCGGACGTTCCTCTCCGGGCCGAACACCGTCTGCCTCGTCGGGTGCCCCAAGCTCGACGACGCGCAGTGGTACGTCGATAAGCTCGCGCGGATCATCGAAGTGAACGAACCGGCGACGCTCTCGCTCGTTCGAATGGAAGTCCCCTGCTGCGGGGGCATGACGCGGATCCTCGAGGAAGCGATCCGCCGCGTGGGGCGCGACGCCGCGCTCCGGATCACGACGGTCGGCGTCCGGGGCGACATTCTCGACAGGGAAACGAAGACGTGGGTCTTCGGAACGAACGCATAGAGACGGCTCCACAAAACAGACACGGAGGAGATGACGGGAATGTATTGCTACCAGTGCGAACAGACGGCCAAGGGAACGGGGTGCACCGCATTCGGCGTGTGCGGCAAGAGTCCGGAGGTTGCGGATCTTCAGGATTTGTTGCTCTACGTCACGCAGGGGGTGTCGCAATACGCGCACAGGGCCCGCGCGCTCGGCGCCATTGACAAGGACGTCGACGTCTTCGTGACGGAGGCGCTCTTCACGACGATCACGAACGTGAACTTCGACGAGGAACGCATCGAGGGGCTCATCCGGAAGGCCGGTCAGATTCGCGACCGCGCGAAGGCGCTCTACGAGGACGCGTGCCGCAAGGCCGGAAAGACGCCCGAGACGCTCGGCGGCCCGGCGACCGTCGCGATCCCCGCGACGCGCGACGCGATGATGACCGAAGCCGCGAAGCACGGCGTGGCGGCGGGCGAGGAAAAATGGGGCGAAGTCGTCCAAGGGCTCCGGTATCTCATCCTTCTCGGCCTCAAGGGAAGCGCCGCGTACATCGACCACGCGCACGTCCTCGGGTTCGACGACGACGCGATCTACGGGTTCTTCCACGACTTTCTCGACTATCTGACCTCGGAGTCCTACACCGTCGACGGGCTCGTCGGCCGGGCGATGGACGCCGGGAAATGGAACGTCGCCGTCATGGAGCTTCTCGACCGCGCGAACACCACGTCCTACGGACACCCGGAACCCACGAAAGTCCTCGTCACTCCGGTCAAGGGCAAGGCGATTCTCGTCTCGGGACATGACCTCAAGGATCTCGACAAGCTGCTCCAGCAGACCGCCGGCAAAGGCATCAACGTCTACACCCACGGCGAGATGCTTCCGTGCCTCGCCTACCCGGGACTCAAGAAGTATCCGCACCTCACAGGCAACTACGGCGGCGCGTGGCAGAACCAGCGCGAGGAGTTCGACGCCTTCCCCGGCGCGATCCTCATGACGACGAACTGCATCCAGAAGCCCAAGGATTCCTACAAGGGCCGGATCTTCACGACGGGGCTCGTCGCCTGGCCGGGCGTCACGCACATCGGACCGGACAAGGACTTCACGCCCGTCATCGAGGCGGCGCTCGCAGCTCCCGGATTCGCCGAGGACGCGCCCGCGCACGAAATCATGATCGGCTTCGCGCGCAACGCGGTCATGAACGCGGCCGGAAAGGTCATCGAACTCGTCAAGGCCGGAAAGATCCGCCACTTCTTCCTGATCGGCGGCTGCGACGGCGCCAAGCCGGGCCGGAGCTACTACACCGACTTCGCGAAGGCCGTGCCGAACGACTGCGTGATCCTGACGCTCGCGTGCGGCAAGTACCGCTTCAACAAGCTCGACTTCGGCGCCATCGACGGCATCCCGAGGCTTCTCGACTGCGGCCAGTGCAACGACGCCTACTCGGCAGTCCGGATCGCCCTCGCGCTCGCCGACGCCTTCAAGACCGACGTCAACGGCCTGCCGCTCTCGCTCGTGCTCTCGTGGTACGAACAGAAGGCCGTGTGCATCCTGCTCTCGCTGCTGCACCTCGGCATCCGCAACATGAAGATCGGTCCGAGCCTTCCGGCCTTCGTCAAGGAACCCGTCTTCAAGGTGTTGCAGGAGAAGCTGAACCTCCAGCCGATCACGACGGTCGAGAAGGACCTGGCCGAGATCCTCGGGAAGTGACGCCGATGGCGAAGGAATCGATCGAAAAGGGAACGCC
Organism: uncultured Synergistales bacterium; assembly: GCA_937957815.1. GTDB lineage: Bacteria > Synergistota > Synergistia > Synergistales > Aminobacteriaceae > CALFXN01. The sequence continues at coordinate 2,033 of CALFXN010000303.1, read as the reverse complement.
CTTCGACGTCGGGGGGCTGACGGCCTACCAGGTCGACTCGGTCGTGAGCCGGACGATCGTCGACCGACCCGCGGGAACCGTGACCTCGTTCGCGTTCGACGAGGGGCAGGCGCTCTCGGAGCACACGGCGCCCTACGACGCGCTCGTCCTCGTGACCGACGGAAGCGTCGAGATCAGGATCGGCGGCGAACCCAAGACGGTCTGCGCGGGGCAGGGGATCATCATGCCCGCGAACGTGACGCACGCGCTCGAGGCGCTCACGCCGTTCAAGATGACGCTCGTAATGATCCGGGCGTAAAGGGTCAACATGACGCGACGGAATGCGGAAGATCCTTTCCCGCATTCCGTCGCGTCGGCTCACGGTATCGAGTGGCGTCCGGTTTCAGACCGCTTCGCCGGTTTGGATGTTCAGACCGACTTCACGCTTTCCACGTCCTGGGGTTTCCGGAATATTCCGTGACACGATCCGGAGAGATATCAGACGACGTACTTGTCGTTCGGATATTCGGAAAGATATCGGTCTCGCCTGTCAACGATCAATGTGACGACATTCTGCCCCTTCTTCATCCGCGAAGCGATCTTGAGCGCGATGGCGACGTTCGCTCCCGACGACATACCGCAATAGATTCCCTCCTCCGAGCACAGGCGATTGGCCATGTTCCTGGCCTCCTCGTCCGAAACGCGGAAGAAGACGTCCGGGTAACCGTCGTCGATCAGCTGTTCGAGGATTGACTTCTCGGTGACCCATTTTTCGAGCCCCATCGCTTTCGCGACATCCTTCTTGAGACGGGAGATCCGGAAGTCTCCCCTTTTGCCCTCGGATTTTTCCATTTCGATGTACTCTTCGCTCCCCCCAGGGACGACTCCGAATACCATCTCCGGTTTTATACCCCTTTCTCTCATCGCCAGGCACATGCCGTACAGAGACGCTCCGGAACTTGCGGAACAGCCGATGGCATCCACCTTCCCGTCCAACTGATCCGCGATTTCGCGTCCGATCTCGGTTTGTCCCCTGTAGTTGGCATTGTTATATATCTGATCGACCCATACCGTGTTCTGATTCCGCTCTTCTTCGAGACAACAGTCTCTTTTCGCGGCGATGACGTGGGGGAGATCTTTATGCTTCTCTACAAAGTCTGCGAGAAGATCCTCCGGGAGATACGCTTCCGGGTCGCTGGAAACTTCCACTTGCGGCCCATAAGCCTGGACAATCTTAAATCTTGCATCAACTTCCTTGGCAAAATAATACCTATACAGGAACAGCTTGGATTTATACCCCTTGGCTGCACACACAAGCGCCACGGCCGGGGCGGTGTTTCCCGCAGACGCTTCGACAACCGTCCCTCCGGGAGAGAGTTTTTTTCCGTTCCAGGTGTCTCCTCTCTCGGCCGACTCCACCATGGCCAAAGCCATTCTGTCCTTATAGCTGCCGCTCGGATTCAAATATTCCAATTTGACAAAAACATTGGCTTCGATACCGCTGCCCAGTTTGTTCAATTTCAAGAGTGGCGTTTTCCCGATTGCCTCAAGAATGCTATTGATATATTTCATAGTGAATCTCCATCCTTTCTCTATCAATTAAGAAGTTTAATTATTAACTGCAAGTGTGCCGTTCTTCAGATAGAAACGGGGTATTCGCGACGTAAGTGTGGCCGTAACCTCGGAAACAGAGGCGGGGTACAGCTCGGCATAGTGGTACGCGTATTGTTCCGTTCCGTTGTCTTTGCCGAAGATCGTTACGATGTCGCCCTCCGCTGCGTCCGGGATGTCGGTAATGTCGAGGATCGAATAGTCGCAGCAAATTTTCCCGATGATCGGAGCCCTGCATCCGTGAAGAAGCATGCTCGCGCGGTTGGAAACGCTTCTCCTCAGGCCGTCGGCGTATCCGATCGGGACAATGGCTATGGTTGTCGGGCGCGACGTCGTGAATGTCGCGTCGTAGCTCACGCACGTCCCCTCGGGAATCGCTTTTTTCTGTATGACGCGCGATTTCAGGGACACGGCCTGCGATACATCGAACAAATCCGAGAGTT
>CALFXN010000302.1 GCA_937957815.1 uncultured Synergistales bacterium | reverse complement strand
GATCTGCGAAAAACGTCTCTTTCTGGTCCGACAGATTCCCGTATTCAAAAGCGACGACGGGAATACCCGTCTTTGCCTGCAATTCGTCGGGCTGAACCGCCGATGGGGCGAAAACCTTGAAGATTACCTGAGGTTGCCGGGACAATCCAAGAATGAGCTCCGGGTTGTCCATTCCCCGGAATTCGCCGAAGAGCGGGAGTCCGGACAGTTCCGGATGCGCAGCGAGGTACGGTTTCGAAGAATGCAAAGAAGCGAGCGGCCCTGTGCGCTTTTCCGCCGAATCCACGCCGACCGCGCGATCCTGCGCATTCAGATACACGAGGAGGCGGAGACACCCCGACCCGGAACAGAGAACGCGCTCCACGGCGTCCGGAATCTCAACCGTCCTCCCCATTCCGTCGCGTATCGCACGCGCGCCGGCGAGTGACGAAAAAGCCGGTGAAAAAAGCAGGAACAACGCGAACATGAACGCATAACGACGACGCATCTCCATGCCTCCCGTTTCCCGCGGGAATTCCCGCAATATGGTTTGTTCTATAATAGCACGAAATATTACTTACGTGCTATGATTTCTCCGTCGGTCGGGTCGCAAAAGCACGCGAGAGGCATATAGTTGGTGTGCACCCAAGCAGCTCAGCGCACCTGTGTTACAATTCTATGATATCGTCACACGGAACGGAGGAATGACACGTGGTTGGATGTACCATCGACAAGGCGACGATCGGACGTACGATCGCGTTCCACGGGCACCGGTGCCCGGGCCTTTCCATCGGAATCCGCGCGTCGGAGATCGCGCTCCGGGAGGTCGGTTCGAGCCGGGACGAAGAGATTGTCGCGGTGACCGAGACGGACATGTGCGCCGTAGACGCCGTTCAGTTCCTCACGGGATGCACGTTCGGGAAAGGCAACCTCCTCTTCCTCGACCACGGGAAGGTCGCGTTCAGCTTTTTTCGCCGGAGCGACGGGCGATCATTCAGGATCGTCGCGAAGCACGCTCCGCGTCCCGATGACCGCGCGCGACTCGAACTCAGGATGCTGATCGCGTCGGGACGAGCGACGCCGGAAGAGGAGAAGGCGTTCGACGCCGCACAGCTCAAACGCTGCGACCTGATCATGGAGGCCGACCTCGACGATCTCTTCGAGATCGGGAGGGTTCCGTTCGCGCTTCCCGATCGGGCGCGGCTCTTTCCGACGCTCGTCTGCGACAAGTGCGGCGAGCCTTTCATGGAGCCGAGGGGACGGTTCTACAGGGGCGCAACGCTCTGCATCGCCTGTTTCAACAGGATCGAGCGCGGCGTCGAGTTCCTGTAGCCGCGAAGAACCGCAAAAAAGGGCGGAGGGGATTCCCTCCGCCCGCGTCGTTCAGAGCCCCTTCTTCTCGAACCACCGGAAAAGCACAAGCGTTCCCGCCACGAAGACAGCAATGACGATCCAGTGATTGACGCCGAGCAACTGCGGGACCGTTATCTTTCCGTAGTCGCCCCAGGTGAGGACCGTATTCTTCATAAGCGGGTAGATTTCGGCATAGATTCCCGCCCCGACAAGCATCCCCGCAAGGCCGAAGGCC
>CALFXN010000301.1 GCA_937957815.1 uncultured Synergistales bacterium | reverse complement strand
AAGCCGGGGAGCGGCGGGTAGTGCGTGCATCCCGCCCTTCCGGCGTCGGCGGCAGCGTCGACGATGTCGATGTCCGTGTCGAAGTCCGGTTCGCCGATGCTCAGGTTGCTCAGGTCCTCGATCTTCGCCGCGGCGTTGAAGATCTTCAGCATCGACGACGGCTGGAGCGATCCCCAGCGGTTCGCGACGCGGAAGGCGTTGGGTGCGCCGGTCATCACGGAGGCCTTCAGTTCGCCGCGGCCTTCGCGACGAGGGCGCGGAACTCCTGTTCGTTCAAGTCGCGCTTGAGTTCGATCGACAGCGCCTTCACGAGTTCGAGCAGGTCGCGCTCGCGGTCCTCGGGGATCGAGAGCCCGGTCTTGTCGAGCCAGTAGCGGATATTGTCCTTGCCGCTCTTCTTGCCGACGTAGAGGACGGGTTCCTTCTGCCCCGTCAGCGAGTAGTGGTACGGGAGCATGATGAGCGGGTTTTCCTTCTTCGCGTTCGTCCAGAGGCTCGACGGAAGCCCCGTCTCCCAGCCGAAGAGCTTGTCGCCGACGACGGGCTTCGTCGGTGGCACCGGGAAGTTCGAGAGCCGCGCGACGAGTTCGGAGAGTTCCTTGAGCTTTTCGAGCCGGATGCCGGTCTTCTTCCCGTAGAGCGCCTCGAGCGAGAGGGCGACGGGTTCGAGCCCCGCGCTGCCGGCCCGTTCGCCGATGCCGTTCACGGTGACGTGCGCGACGGACGCGCCCGCCGCGAGGGCCGCGAGCGTCGTCGCGACGCCGAGGTCGTAGTCGCTGTGGAAGTGCGCCTCGATCGGGAATTCGAATCGCTCCCGGAGCTTGCGCACCGTGAAGGCCGCGCCCTCGGGGGAGAACGTCCCGAACGTGTCGACGAGCGCGAGCGAGTCGATGTGTCCGCCCTCCGCGACGGCCTGGACGAAGTCGAGGAGGTAGTTCAGCTCCGCACGCGAGCCGTCGGCCGGGAAGAACGTCACGAAGAGCCCGAGTTCATGGGCCGCCTTCGTCGCCTCGACGCACGCCGCGACTGCCTGCTCGGGCGTCCATTTCTTGCCGTAGCGCAGCATCTGCTCGCTGCCGATGATCTCGCAGATGACGCCGTCGACGCCGAGGCTCTTCGCGAGTTCCATGTCCTTCACCATCGAGCGGCAGAAGCAGAACGTCTTCGCCTTCGAGCCGTCGGGCAGCGCGAGTCCGAGGTCCGCGATCGCGCGGATCGCGTCGGCGTCCTCGGCAGATCCGGCCGGGGTTCCCGCCTCGATCCGGTGGACGCCGACCTCGGCGAGTTTCTTCGCGATCGCGACCTTGTCGTCGCGCGTGAAGATGATCCCGGGCTGCTGCTCGCCGTCACGGAGCGTCGTGTCCAGAATCTCGATATGCCCAGGGAAGTGAAGCCCCTTCGTCACTTCGGGTTCGTAGTTCGCGGGAGAGACCCACCATTTGCCGTCTTCTCTGTAGCCCATTTGTCAGTTCCTCCTTCGGATGTTCTATTTCTATTCGATGCGTATCCGGGCGTCGGCGACGACGAAGCGTTCTCCGTCCCAGATGAGGGGATTCACGTCGAGTTCCGCGATTTCCGGAACGTCGAGCACCAGTCGTTGCAGCGCGGCAAGGAGTTCGAGGAGCCCCGGGATGTCCGCGCCCTTCCGTCCCCGGTAGCCTTCGAGCAGCGGGAAGCACTGCAATCGTCGCAGCGAGGCGTTCGCGTCCTGTGCGTCGAAGGGGACGTGAAGGAGCTGAACGTCCTTGAAGACCTCGACGCCCACGCCGCCGTACCCGACGAGGACCGCGTGTCCGAGTACCGGGTCACGCGTGACGCCGAGGATGAGTTCGATCGCCCCGGCGCTTCGTCCGATCTGTTCCTGGACGAGAACGCCGCGAGCGCCCGGGAAGCGGGCGAGAAGGCCGGAAACCGTCCGTTCCAGGGCGGCCGCGTCGGGGATGTCGAGGACGACGCCGCCAACGTCGGACTTGTGGAGGATCTCCGGGTGGTCGATCTTCGCGACCGCGGGGCATCGGAATTCGTTCAGAACGCCGCGGTCACCGCCGTCGGTGGAGACGAACGCGCTCTGTGGCGTCGGGAAGCCGTAGGCCGCAAGGAGTTCCATGCAGCGCTCCTGGGGCAGGAATGTCCCCCTGTTCCCGTCGACGAGGGCGCGTCGTTCGGCGAGCGTCCGTCGTTCTGCGAGCGCCGGCCCCGGTCTCTTTCTCTCTCTCTCCGCGGTCGTAGACGGAGCCATGGGTGCCCCGCCGGTCCGCATCAGGTGAAGCACGGAGGCGGTCTGCTCGGGGAACGTGAACGACGGGACGCCGTTTTCGAGCATGACCGCGCGTCCCGCGGCGCCGAGCGTGGGCCCGAAGAAGCACGAGAGCACCGGAATTCCGGAGTCGCGCGCGGTGACGAGCCAATCGCTCATTCCGCGCGCCGTGGCCCCGGTGTCGATGCCCGCGGGCGGGACGACGATCACAAGAATCGCGTCGTAGAGGCCGCTTTCGAGCATCGTCCGGGCGGCTTCGCCATAGTGTTCGGGCGTCGCGGTCGCGACGAGGTCGAGCGGGTTTCCCGTCGAGGCCTGCGGCATGATGCGCGACGCGAGGCGTTCGCGCAGGCGCGCGGGCATGAGCGGCAATTCGAAGCCCCGCATTGCGAGCGCGTCCGCGACGAGCGTCCCAGGGCCGCCGGCGTTGCTGAGGATTCCGACGCGGTTTCCCCTGACGCGCGGCATCCGGGAGAGCGCCGACGCGAGCAGGTATGCCTCTTCGAGCGTCTCGGCGACGATGGCGCCCGACTGGGCGAGGAGCACCCCGGCGAGCCGCCCGTCGCCCGTGAGACTCCCCGTGTGCGACCGGGCTGCGGCCGCTCCGGCCTCGGTCCGGCCGGACTTGAGGACGACGACGGGCTTGACGGAAGCCGCGCGTTTCAGGATGCGCGCGAACCGGGGCGCGTCGGGGATCGCCTCGAGGTAGGCGAGGATCACGGTCGTGTTCGGGTCGTCCGCGTAGAGCGGGAGAAGGTCGCATGCGGTCACGTCGGGCTGGTTGCCCGTAGACGCGATGCGTGAGAATCCGAGTCCGTACGTCGACGCGAAGTCGAGCATCGCGGCCCCGATCGCGCCGCTCTGGGTGACGAAGCCGACGCCGCCCCGCTCCGGGATCGTCTGGAGCATGTTCGCGTGGAGCTGCACGGCCGGGTCGGTGTTCAGGATGCCCATGCAGTTCGGCCCCATGAGGCGCATGCCGTAGCGGTTGACGATGTCCATCAGCGCGCGTTCCTGCGCCCCGCCCTCGTCGCCGGAACGCGCGCTGATGGACATCGTCAAAGATCGGAAGAGCACACGTCTGAACTCCAGTCACGTGGCCTTATCTC
>CALFXN010000300.1 GCA_937957815.1 uncultured Synergistales bacterium | reverse complement strand
CGACCACCGAGATCTACACTCTTTCCCTACACGACGCTCTTCCGATCTTCCTCTCGCGTACGCCACTATTCGGAAAGCGTTCACAGGACTATGTGGAAATTATACACGACCCCAAAGAACTATGCGACAAATATTATTAAAATCTCGTTTTATATCTACCAGGACCAATCCCGGCGTCGACTCCTTCGCCAAAATATTCGCCTGTTCGTCATCTCCGATTTCCATCAGGACATGCCCGCCCGAGCGGACCAGCGACGGAGCGGCTTTCAGGATACGGCGCACCACGTCGAGACCATCGACTCCTCCGTCAAGAGCGCTCCGCGGCTCCCGGAGAACATCTGTTTCGAGATCCTCGATCCTGCCTGTAGGAATATATGGAGGATTGCTCACGAGAAGATCGACGGGATAGACCGATGAAGGGAGCGTTTCGAAAGAGGATCCGTGCCAGAGAAGACACCGGTCCAGGACTCCGTATGATCGGAAATTCTCCCATGCCCGGCTGAGGGCGGAGGCACTCACTTCGATCGCCGCAGCTCCGGAAACCTCACACTTCTCCGTCAGGAGACTGAGTGCGATACATCCGCTACCGGTTCCCCAGTCGACGAAAGTATGCCAGCCCGGCAAAGCCAATGCCTCGTCGACGAGGAGTTCGGTTTCCGGTCGTGGTATCAGGCATCCGCGATCGACGGAAAGGACGCAATTCCTGAACGGAGCCTCGCCGGTGATGTACGCGACCGGTTCGTGCCGCAATCTCCGCTCCAGAACACCTCCGAAAGAAGAGCACTGTTCCGCTGTCAGACGCCTTTCGGGGTGCGCGAGCAGAAAATTTCTGTCGGTTCTGAGAACCCATGAAAGCAGAATATCCGCATCGGAGCGGTTGTCCGGAAAACCACCGTTCAAAAGAAGCGACGATCCCTCTTTCCTCGCCTCAAGGATCGTCGCGAAGATTTCGTTATCCAACCGTTTCAAGGATGTGAAGGCGTTCTGTCTGGTCGGCGATCGTCAGGGCTTCGATCAGTTCGTAGATGTCTCCGTCCATTATCTGGTCGAGTTTGTACAGGGTCACTCCGATTCTGTGGTCGGTCAGGCGGTTCTGCGGAAAGTTGTACGTCCGGATACGTTCCGAGCGATCGCCGGTTCCGATCTGTCCCCTCCGCTCGGAGGCAACCGCATCGTTCTTCTTCTGCATTTCGAGATCGTAGAGTTTCGCGCGGAGATACCGCAGGGCCTTCGCGCGATTCTTGATCTGGGAACGCTCGTCCTGGCACGTAACGACGATTCCCGTCGGTATGTGCGTCATTCTCACGGCCGAATCCGTCCGGTTGACGTACTGTCCTCCTGCACCGCTCGCCCTGTACGTATCGACCTTCAGATCCTCCTGCCGGATCTCGACATCGACATCCTCGACTTCCGGAAGGACGGCGACAGTCGCGGTCGACGTGTGGATACGCCCGCTCGCCTCGGTCACGGGCACCCGCTGAACGCGATGGACACCGCTTTCGTACTTGAGCTTGCTGTATGCGCCACGTCCGTCGATGCGTACGATGACTTCCTTCATTCCTCCGATTCCAGTTTCGCTGCTGTCGATCATCTCGTACGTCCAGCCCTGGCGTTCCGAAAACCGCGCGTACATCCGAAAGAGATTCGCGGCGAACAGAGCAGCTTCCTCGCCGCCGGCGCCGGCGCGAATTTCCATCATGACGCTTTTTTCGTCGTTCGGATCCGAAGGAAGCAGCAGAATCTGGATCTCCTGCAAAAATGCCGTCGCCAGAGATTCCTTCGCGGCGAGTTCCTCTGCAGCGAGCTGCCGCATATCCTCGTCTTCGGAATGAAGGAGTTCCCGTGCCTGCTCTATCTCCTGCCTGGCCTTCCTGTACTCCTGGAATTTTATGACGATAGGTTCAAGCTGCGCATGTCGCTTCCCCGTTTCCTGCAATTCCTTGAGCTGGGAAACTATCGCGGGATCGGACATACGACGTTCGAGCTCGTAATAATCCTTCTCGATCTGTTCGAGCTTCAGATCCAGGTTCATCGGGACACCTCTCCGCCCTGCTCGTCCGTCGTCGCGGAGAACGACGTATCCAGCGCGACTTCAAGGGAACGAATCGCCACTTCGATCTGTTCGGTCGACGGATCCCGCGTCGTCAGATATTGCAGAAGCAACGCCGGTGCTATGAGAAAAGTCCCGGCCCTGCCACAGCGAGAGGCCGCCTTTATGATTTCGTACGACACGCCGATGACGACTGGAAGCAGAACCACACGAGATCCGATTCTCCAGAGAAGCCCTCCGTGGCCCGCGAAAGAAAAGACAATGATGCTGACGAAGATGGCGACAAGAAGAAACGACGTTCCGCATCGGGGATGAATCCGCGAGAACGACAGGACGGATTCAGACGTCATTGGGGCGTCGTTTTCGTACGCGTTGATCGTCTTGTGCTCTGCACCGTGATATCGGAACACTTCGCGGATATCCTTCCAGAGACCGATTGCCGCGATATACGCCACAAATACGACTCCGCGGACGCATCCTTCGACGATGTCCTTCATCATCGAACCAAGTCCCCAGAAACGGGCGCTCAAGTCCGCAACCCATAGCGGCAACGCGATAAAAAGGCCGACGACGGCAATGACCGCAATACCAACGGAAACGATTGTCTCGAACGGAGTGATCGATTCGTCATCGTCGAGCGCAAGCTGCGCGGACCGGTTCAGGGCTTTCATTCCGGTCCCGAGCATTTCGATCATCATCATGAACCCCCGGATTACCGGAAGCTTCCACGGGAAACGCCGAGTTCTCGTCCCGCTGGACCAGAACTCGCTCCACATCGACCGGTCCGGGCGCCGTACGCAGAGTCCCCATCGTTCGGGGCCCCGCATCAGGACTCCTTCGATGACCGCCTGTCCGCCGACCGGGATTCTTTCTGTCAGTAATGCGGTTAAAAAAAACACGAATCGAAGAGTTCCTCTTCGGATCACGAACTTTCTGCCCCTTTCAGCACATCGTCGACGGAATCGAACGGAGAACCGCACGGATTCTTCTCGGGACATTCTCCATGAACACATCCCGGACCGACAATCCCGAACATGACGGGAGCGACTTTCCGCACTTCGACCGCCATCCCCCGTGCGACTTCGCGGATTTCCCACTGCGCCCTCCGGCAGAGCCTCAGGGCAAAGAAATGATGAAGCTCCCGTGCGTTCATGGTGATGACGATGCTCGTCTCCCATCCGTGCGGAAGAACGTACCTGGCATCCTCTTTCGGGATTCCCGCGTCGACGAGCGCCGAATAAGCCTCGTGACACGCTTTGACGGCATCGTCGAAGATCTTCCGGTCTTCGGCCGGAAGGGACGAATACCACTTGTC
>CALFXN010000299.1 GCA_937957815.1 uncultured Synergistales bacterium | reverse complement strand
CTACGATTGTCGGATCGCTTTCAGGAACGCATCGTGATCGACGTTGCATCCCGTGATGATCACCGCGACTCTGTGTCCCGAAGTCACACGTATCGCGCCGCAAAGAAGCGCACCGACACCAGTTGCAGCCGCCCCCTCGACGGCGATGCGATGATATCTGAACAAAAAATCCATGCCGTTCGCGATCGCGATCTCGGGGATCAAGACGATGTCGTTCACAAGGTCGCGAACGAGTGAGAACGTGTATTTGTTATTGCTTCCTATGCCGCCGAGCAAGCTGTCGGCGAGTGTATCCACTTCCTCGAGAACGACGGGACGCCCTGCATCGATACTCGCGCGCATAGCTGCCCCTTGCTCCATCGAAACGCCACACACGATTGCGTAGCGGTGCGTAGCCTTCACGCCGATCGCGATACCCGATATCAGACCGCCTCCGGATGTTGGCACGACAACCATATCCAGATCGGGAAGATCCTCGAACAGCTCGAGCGCGATCGTACCCTGCCCCGCGATGACCTCAGGGTCGTCGAAGGGACTGACGATCGTCATTCCCTCCTCATACGCGAGTCGTCGGCACAGCGCTTCGGCGTCATCCTGACTGGCTCCGTGGACGCGAATCTCCGCACCATATCGTCTGATCGCATCGATCTTGACGCTCGGAACTCTGTTCGAAACGCATATGACCGCCCGTACTCCGAGCGAACGAGCAACAGAGCTCACAGCGAGCGCGTGATTTCCGGTTGAGAATGTCGTCACACCCCGTGCACGCTCTGCCGAGTCGAGTGAAAGAATCTTGTTGGCGGCGCCACGAATTTTAAAGGCGCCGATATCTTGCAGGTTCTCGAGTTTCAAATAGGCGTCGGTTCCGATAGCATCCGAAAGATGCGGCGAACGTACGAGAGGCGTGTGGCGAATATATGGTGCGATGCGACGACGCGCGACCCAAATGTCCCTGAGTTCGAGGCCCTCGCCGATCACGATCGTTTCTCCGTTGGTCCGGCGGACGTATTGAACGCCATCGGCGCGGCATTTCCGCGCACTTCGTTTCTCCGGTTCTCCGACAGAAACGCCTGCGTCGAACGGACAAGAAGATCGACGGCGATCGGCAATGCCGCCTCGTCGATATCGAACTTGGGATGATGATGGGGATACCGCGCGTTTCGCCGATTGCCAGCCCCGACAAAGACGAATGCTGACGGAACCTCTCGCGCGAATTCAGCGAAATCCTCTCCAGCCATGCATTTGAACGGAACGATGTTTTCGTCGCCGATGATGTGAGCCGCAATCTCACGAACGAGAGCCGACATTTCGGGATCATTCACGAGACAGGGGTTGCTTGGAATCCACTTGAGCGAGAACTCCGTTCCGTGTGCGGTGCATATCCCTTCCACGATCCGCGCGAATCGTTGACGCGGTTGCTCGGCGCTATTCGCGTCGCCCTCATACAGATACCGCACTGTCCCTGCGAGGACGGCCTCCTCGGGAACGATATTCGCGACATCTCCGCCAGC
>CALFXN010000298.1 GCA_937957815.1 uncultured Synergistales bacterium | reverse complement strand
GCTCCGGCGGACGATCCGTTCGCCGCGCTCGAAAAGAACCAGCAGGTCGACGATGAACTCGCGAAGCTCATGGCGAAGATGGGACAGGGGGGCGGTTCCGGTGCGTAAGTTCCCGATCCTCACGGACGGCGTCAACGCGGCGCTGCTCGCGAAAATCCGCAACACCGTGGCCGACTATCTCATGGACTTCTTCGACGCCGAGGACCTCGTCCGCGTCGACGACCTCTTCTCGTTCTCCTTCGGAAGCGCCACGGTCCAGGTCACGGTCGCCCCGTGGCATTCCGAGGACGTTCTGGTGCGGGTGTTCGCGTACCTCGTCGAGGACGCGGACCCGGCCGAGGTCGCCCCGAAGCTCATGCGTCTCAACGCGGAGACGCCGCTCGGCGCGTTCAGCCTCGCGTTCGACAATACCGTCATGTTCTCGTGCACGCTTCCGGGCGCGCACCTCGACGAGAGCGAACTTCTCGCGGCGATCCAGACGGTGGCCGTCTACGCGGACCAGTACGACGACATCCTGAAGGAGAGGAGACTCTGAAGATGAGCGCTCTGTCGATGGGAATCGGCGCCCTCATGGCGCTCGGAGGCGCGTACCTCGCCTTCGTCCAGAAGAAGAAGTCGGAAGGAGAGATCACGGAACTCAAATTCTCGAAGAACTCGACGCTTCCGGATATCAAAAACGCGTGGAAGAGCGTCGCGGAACAGGGACTCGGCTACCGCGACTTCATCGAGACGACCGGAAAGGCCGTCACGGACGGAGAACTTCTCTCCCCGCACGGGAAGATTCCGTGCGCCTATTTCTCGGCGACGGTCGTCCGGGAGTTCGAAAAGGACGAGATGGTGAAGGACGACAAGGGGGTCGTCCAGCGAAAGACCACCAGGGGTTCGGAAACCGTCTCGAGCCAGAACAGTCCGACGCCGCTCTACGTCGAGGACGGCGGCGTCCGCGTTCCGATCGACCTCGACGGCGCGTCGATCGACCTGAAGGACGGCGCGAACCGCTTCGAGCCCTATGACTCGACCCGGACTTATTCGTTCTGGGGCGTGTCGTTCCAGGTTCCGCAGGCGACCCGGACGCTCGGGTTCCGCTACGCGGAAAAAATCATCCCGCTCGGACACCCCCTCTACATCGCGGGCGAAGTCAGGGAATCCGCGGGGAACCTCCACATCGGAAGGCCGTCGGAAAAGGGGAAGCCCTTCATCGTCTCGGTCAAGTCCGAAGAAGAAGTCGTGAAGAGCCGGGAGTCCGGAGCGAAGGCGCAGCTCTGGCTCGGAATCGCGCTCATCGTGGCGGGAATCGCGGTGGCAATATTCGTCAAATAGTTCGGAACGCGTCACTATAATTGAGGGGGTCAGAAGGATATGAACACGAAACGCACGGTTCTCTGTCTTGCGGCTATGGCGCTCTTTATGGCGGGACCGGCCCTCGCGGCCGACCCGAAGTACGACACGAGCAGCTATTTCGGCCCGAAGATGAGCTACGGCGTGACGGACGAATTTCTCGCGAAGGCCCGGGCGGACGAGTCCCTCAAGGCGAAGCCGCTGCGCCTCTACGACATCACGGACGCGGATCTCGCGAAGGCCGCCGTGCTCGCGGACATCGTGACCGGACTCGAGATCGAGTCCGGCAAGGGGATCACCGACCTGTCGCCGCTCGCGAAATTCACGAACCTCACGTACCTGAAGCTTGATTCGCTCAAGTCCGTGAAGACGCTCGCGCCGCTCGCCGCGCTCACGAAGATGGCGAAGCTCCACGTCCGGCAGGTCGAATACCCGGACCTCGCCTTCCTCGCGCCAATGAACGACCTCACGGAGCTCGTGTTCTTCATGCAGCCGAAGGGCATCAAAGACATATCCCCGCTCAAGGGCAAGACGAAGCTTAAGAAGCTCTCGTTCTACGCGGCTCCGATCGAGGACATCTCCGCCCTGTCCGAATTCAAGGATCTCGAGGAACTCGACCTGTACATGACCGAGGTCAAGGATCTCTCCCCGATCGCGGGGCTCGCGAAGCTGAAGAAGCTCGGACTCTACTCCATCCCTGCGACGGATCTGTCGCCTGTGGGGAATCTGACGGAACTCCGATACATCTGGATCTACGCGACGAAGTGCGACGACTACTCGCCGCTCGCGAAGCTCGTGAAGCTCGAGGAGTTCCACGGCGGAATCTCGAAGTTCAGCGACATGAAGGTCGTCGAGACGATGCCGAACCTCAGGATCGTGAAGATGCTCCGCGAGGAGTTGACGAACCTGGCGTCGCTCGCGAAGTGCCCGAAGCTGTCGGAGGTCGTTCTCGAAAGCGTTACGGGGACGATCGACCTCTCGATCTTCGCGAACATGGCGAAGCTCGCGCGGCTCGACGTCGAGGGATCGGCCGTGACGAACCCCGAAGCGATCGCGAAGCTGCCGGCGCTATCCGCGCTCGACGTCCAGAAGACGCAGGGAATCGCCGATTTCTCGACCTTCAAGGATCTTCCGAAGCTCCAGTACATCTACGCGAAGGTCGGGCAGTTCCCGCCCGAGCAGATCGCGCCCTACGGAAAGAAAGCCATTATCCAGAAGTGAGCCGCGGGGCGGAGGGGACGATCCCTTCCGCCCCGTCCGCATCGAACGTCCGTTTTCCGAAAGGAGGGGGATCATGCGCCCGTTCGCCCGATTCGCATTTCCCGCCGCGGTTCTATGCGTTCTGTCCGGCGCGCCGCTCGCGGCGGAGATCCGCAGCGTTCCAGAAGACCTGGAGAACTGGCCCGTCGCGGCGACCCTCGACGGAACGAACGTGAACCTCCGCGCGGCTCCGTCGACGCGATCCCCGGTCGTCGGACGCTTCGCCGACGAGCGCGCCTCGGGAGAACTTCTCGTGGTCGGGTCGTCGCGTTCCGACGGCGGCGTCCCGTGGTTCGAGGTCGTGAGCGAAACGGCCCCGAAGGGCTGGATCTTCGGAAAGCACCTCCGCCGCATCGGCGACGGAAACGATCGCGTCGGCCGCTACTGCGACCGTCTCCGCCGTGATTTCGGCCTGACGCCCGCGATGGCGGTCGCGTTCTTCGGCGAGCCGGGGTCCCGCAAAACCCGGCGCTTCACGATCGAGGACTGGAAGCTCGACGTCACGGAGACAACGCTCGTCTTTCACGGACATACGGCGGTCTACTGGAAGGTGAACGGGCGCGACAGACTCCGGAGCGTCGAACTTCCCGGCGGATGGCAGGGCTTCGGGGACATCATGCTTCACGACGACTCCGAATCCGTCGCTGAAAGGATCGGACCGCCCGATACGGTCCGGAACCGCGTCTGGACCTATCATTCCGGAACGCGGGAGATCGTCATGGTCTTTGACCGGGAGGCGCGGCTCGAATCGATGACGTATTCCGCGGGGTTGTTCGAATGACCTCCCATACCCTGCAGTGCGGCGTCGTCCTCGCCGCGCTGGCCGTCTCCGTCTCCGGAACGGCCGCCGCCGTGGACCTGAAGAACGAGGATTCGAAAACCTACAGCGTGGGCGTTCACGAGCGGTCGTTCACGACATGGACGAGCATCTCCGGCGGAACGACGATCCACGGGATCTGCCCGGAATGCCGCATCGAGGTCGTCAGCCTCGGAACGGTCAGGGGCTCGGGCTCGGACGTCGTCGTCATCCGGAACGGGGCGCTCGACATCGAAGACTGACATTGAAGAAAAGGAGGGGAAAGACATGAGACTTCTTTCGATCGCGCTGCTCTGCGCGATTTTCTGCGTGTCGCATTCTCCGGAGGCGCAGGCGGCCGGTGAGCGGAAACACGTGTGGTGGAAGGCGGCGTTCAGCGCCCCGGAGACCTTTTCCGAGCCTCAGAAGGCCGGGATGGACGCGGTGACGCTCATCCAGCCCGCGGACGCGGCCCCGGGAAGCGGCCGGATGGAGCTCACGCTCGTCGCGATCCCGAAGGACATGCGCGAAGGCATGGGGATGAAAAGCGACGATGAGGTCGCGTCATACGTGAAGTCGACCTTTCTCGGGACCTCGAAACCGGCCGAAAGAACCGTGGAGCGAGCGTTCATGGGAAAGAAGGTCGCCGGAAGCGTCCAGAACGTGAAGATTCCCCGAAAGGCGGAACTCACTCTGTACCTGATCCCGCTGTCCGGCGGCGACACTCTCGCGCTCGGCTTCCTCAGCGACGCGTCCGTTCCGCCGGAAGAGGTGAAGGGCGTTTTCGAAACGATATCGCGGACGTTCAGGGAGGTTCCCGAATAGCGCGGCGCGAGAGACGGAAGGAGTGAAGCCGCTAAGCGTCCGGCACTATCCGGGGCGGGCCATGTGGTAGAATTGCTGCACGACTTCATGATTTCTTATTCCACGGGGGAGATGGGCCTCTGGAATTTTTCAGACGGATGTCCTCGCGGATCACGGGCCTTCTCATTGTTCTCGTCACGATTCAGTGCCTCGTCGTGGGACTGATTTTCCGGCGCGTCCTCTCTTCAGTCAAGGATCAGACGCAATGCGTCTACGACTTCGAGCGGGGGCGCGACCTCTCTTCGCTCGTCGCGGAGGCGGCGATGTCCGTCGCGTCCGAGCGTCGTATCGTCCTGACGCTTCTGGGCACGGGGAACATCTCCCCCGACGACCGGGACATTCTCGCGCTCGAGCGATCCCGCGCCGTCGTCGCGATGGGCGGGATCCTCTCGCGCGGGTATTCCGAGACGGATGTCCTCGCGAACCTCGACCGGATCCTCCGGAACGCCCGAATCCTCACCGACGGAACCATGAGAAAACCGCTCGAAGAGCGGGGAACGGTCTCCGAAGAGCAGTGGATTTCCGCAACCGACGCGTTTCTCGCGGAGTCCGAGCGGATCGTGGAACGACTCTCCTTTCTTCCCGGCGACGAAACCGGGAGGTACGCGGTATTCACGCTTCTGCGTCTCCGGATCCTCCGCTTCAGGAGCGCCCTCGAGAATACTTCCGCACGCATCCTGGGTCTCCTGAACCGGACGGATCTGCACTACGGCGAAAACATTATCGGGATCCGGCGGCTCAAAGAACGGGAGTTGTCCCTGTGGACCGACGTGAAGGGGCTCGCCGCGTTCGTACTTTCCGAAAAGCTCCGGAGCGACGCGGAAAGCGCGAACACCTGGTACCTCAGCCGGCTCGTCCCTCTGACGGAACACTTCCTCAGGACTCCAGCCCACGGAATCGAAACGGGAGAATTCCTCCGGACGCTCGCACCGACGCTCCGACTCATTGCAACCATCTTCCGGGATACCGACGAGGCCATCGAAACGCATCTCCGGGAACTCCGGACCGATCTCGAACAGCGGTCGAAACGTCAGATCCTCTACTTCGCCGTCGTCCTGACGCTCGCCCTCGCGCTCTGTTATCTCCTCATCGTCCGCGTCTCGCGCCCCATCTCGAAGATTCACGCCATGGTCCGCAACCTTCAGGCCGGACGGACCGACGCGCCGTTTCCGAAACTGCGCTACGACGACGAGCTCGGCTCTCTCGCCGCAACGCTCGAACGCTTCCGGAAGACGTTGCGCGAGCAGGAGCGGATGAACCGGACGATCTTCGAAAACGAACAGTGGATCCGTCTGATCACCGATTCGGTTCCAGCCCGGATCGCCTACCTCGATTCGGAAGTTCGCTACAGGTACATCAACAGGACGTACGCCGACGCCTACGGCATCGCGCCGGAATCGGTCATCGGAGTGCCACTCCGCGAATTCATCGGAGACGAGCTGATGTCGAAGATCTCCCGATACATCGAACGGACGCTTGCCGGAGAGATCGTCCGGTTCAACGAAATCTTTCCGACGAAGCCCGAACCGAGTTATTCGGAGGTCGCCTACGTTCCCCGAAGGGACGAAAACGGACGGATCATGGGGTTCTTCACCCTGACCATCGACGTCACCGACAGGGAACGCGCCGTCGCCGCACTCAGGAAGAGCGAGGAACGCCTCTCGCTCGCGATGGAGGCGACGAGCGACGGCCTTTACGACTGGAACCTCAAAACCGACGACGTCTTCTACAGCCCCAGATGGTTCACGATGCTCGGCTACGCCCCCGATTCGATGCCCCACCACCTCTCGACATGGGAACGGCTCGTCCATCCCGACGACCTTCCGGGCACACGGGAGAGGCAGAGACGGTGCATCGCCGGGCTCGAACCGTATTCGACGGAGTTCCGGATGCTCACGTCGGACGGCGGGTGGAAGTGGATCCTCTCCCGGGCCCGGATCGTCGCGTGGGATGAAAACGGGATCCCTCTCCGGATCATCGGAACGCACCTCGATATCACCGAACGCAAAAACCTCGAACGTCGGCTCGCGGAACTCGCGACGACGGACGAACTCACGGGACTCAGCAACCGGCGGCACTTCCTCGAATCCGGCACCCGGGAAGTGGAGCGAAGCCGCAGGAGCGGCGCGCCCCTCGCCCTCCTCATGCTGGATCTCGACAATTTCAAGGACGTCAACGACCGCTACGGGCATCCGACGGGGGACACGGTATTGCGTCTGTTCTCGGAAACCTGCGCGAAGACGCTGCGATGCACGGACATCATCGGACGTCTGGGCGGCGAGGAATTCGGAATCCTGCTGCCGGACACGGATGCGGAGGGCGCGAAGACGCTCGCCGAACGGGTGCGGCAGGACATCGAGCGAACGGCATTCCCCTCCGCCGGCGGAAGGTTCTCGATCACCGTCAGCATCGGCATCGCGACGATGACAGACCCTGAGGACTCCCTGAACGACCTCATGCACCGATCCGACCACGCGCTCTACGAGAGCAAACGCGCCGGGAGGAATCGCGCGACGGTCATGTGATCCCGCGACAGGCGTCCTTCTGCTATAATCCATGTTCTCGGAACCGGAAAATCGAATCGTCCGGCGGGGGAGGAACGTCGATGCTCACGGTAACGGCAGCCGTCCTGACGGACAAGGACTCCATCTTCATCGCCCGGCGCCCCGGATCCGACCGGCACGGCTTCGGCGGCTTCTGGGAATTCCCCGGCGGAAAG
>CALFXN010000297.1 GCA_937957815.1 uncultured Synergistales bacterium | reverse complement strand
TTTCAACATGTTCGGTCTCCGCTCGCGGGACGTCTATATCGACCTGCTCACGGACTCGGGCACGGGCGCGATGAGCAAGAACCAGTGGGCCGCACTCATGAGGGGCGACGAGGCCTATGCGGGCGCGGACAGCTTCTACGCGCTCAGGGACTCCGTGAAGGACGTCCTCGGCTTCGACTACGTCATCCCCACCCACCAGGGGCGCGCGGCCGAAAACGTCGTCTTCGGAACGCTCGTGAAGAAGGGGCAGCACATCCTCTTCAACATGCCCTTCGACACGACGAGGGCGCACGTCTTCGCGAACGGCGCGATCCCCGTCGACTGCGTCGTCGACCAGGCGTTCGATCCGGCGTTCGAAGCGCCGTTCAAGGGGAACATGGACATCGCCAAGCTCGAGGCCGCCATCGCGAAGTACGGCGCGGACGGCATTCCGCTCATCATGACGACGGTCACGAACAACTCCGGCGGCGGCCAGCCCGTCAGCCTCGAAAACCTCCGCGCGACGTCGGCCGTCGCGAAGAAGCACGGAATCCCGTTCTTCCTCGACGCGGCCCGGATGGCCGAAAACGCGTGGTTCATCAAGATTCGCGAGGAGGCCTGCAAGAACATGTCGCTCGCGGAGATCCTGAAGGCGACGATGGACACGGCGGACGCGATCTCCGTCTCCTGCAAGAAGGACCCGCTCGTGAACATCGGCGGCATGATCTGCTGCCGGACGCAGGAGATGTACCACACGCTGCTGCCGCGCCTGATCGTGTTCGAGGGATTCGCCACCTACGGCGGCCTCGCGGGACGCGACCTCGAGGGTCTGGCGCAGGGGCTCCGCGAGATGACGGACGAACAGTACATGTCGCACCGCGTCGCGCAGGTCAAATATCTGGGCGACCTGCTCGCCGAGGGCGGCGTCCCGTTCGTGAAGCCCGCGGGCGGACACGCGATTTTCCTCGACGCGGCGGCCTTCCTGCCGCACATCCCGCAGAAGCGCTATCCGGCGGATGTCCTCGGCATCGAGATCTACCGCGAGGGCGCGATCCGCGGCATCGGCCTCGGCGCGCTCGCGTTCGAGACGCACGACGAGGCGACCGGCGAGACGATCATGCCGAAGCTCGAACTGTACCGCATCGCGATCAACCGCCGGTCCTACACGAACTGCCAGATGGAATACGTAGCGCAGACCATCGTCGACGTCTACAAGCGCCGCGAGAGCATCCGCTACGGCCTTCGGATCTCCTACGCGCCGCCCGTCCCGGGAATCCACCACTTCCTGGCGCACCTCGAACCGTTCGCGGTGTAACGGCAGACGAAAAGAGCGGGAGAGAGCCCAAAGCCTCTCCCGCTCTTTTCGTCTCAAAATCGCTCCGGAAGGCAGACTCTACATCGAAATGTCGTATTCGACCAGCAGTCTCCCCAGTTTATCGATCTTCCTCCGCGCGGAATCGATCTTTTTCATTCCCATCATGGCGACGAGCGCGTCGCAGATTGTCACGAACGAGACCGAACTGTAATGCGTCGTATTCTGCGGAGCCGGGAGCAGCACCGTCGCCAGCGACGCCGCGACGCTCGAAAGACTGTTCGTAATCAGGACGGTGGGGATTCCGTTTTCATGGGCGTATCGGACGCATCCGATCGTTCGCTTCGTATAGTGGGGGCTTCCGGCCATCAGGGCGATCAGGACGTCTTCCTTTTCCATGTCCATCATGACGTCGAGCATGGTGTCGGTGCCCGTGGCGTCGACCATGAAGACATCGGGAAGAAATTGCTGCAGCAGGGCGTGAAGATAGAGCGCAACGCCCCGGGTCGATCGGAGTCCGATGATATAAATCCTCCTCGAACGCGTCAGAAGCGCCGCCGATTTCGCGAATTGTTCCTTGAGATGCGGAGTCAGCATGCCCCTGAGGTTCTGGATGTTTTCTTCGATCACCATTTCCAGGATGTTGTCTTCCGGTATTCCCAGGAATGTATCCCTCAATCTGTCCAAGGGAGGGATGGAGTTTTGACAGAGAACCTCCTGGAGTCGTTCCTTCAGTGCGACATACGAATCGAACTTGAGACTGGCAGCGGTTCTGAGAACCGTTGCGGTGCTCGATCCCGAAGCCTTGGCCATCTCTTCCGCCTTCAGGAACGCCGCCTTCTGGAAGTTGTTGAGAATGAATTCACAGACGACTTGTTGCTGCTGGGGCAGGTATTTTTTCGCGGTTCTGAGATACTGCAATATCCCTCCGGCGAATTTCTCCGGGGCAACATTTTCCGGCACCTTTCTGCTGTAGTTCCCCATTGTCCAATCCCCTCTCCGAACACAAACACCTTGTTTGTATGCAATTCAAAAATATAGTTATCTGTTTCACTAATTTGACACGTGGCAGCTCAATGGCTACACTCAAAAATGACATTCAAAAATCGCATTTATTTTATTTTTGACTTCTGCGAATATCATAGACTGAGTTCGTGTTCCTTTCCATATCTTTCTGCACCATCCCGGCTTCATTTGAGGACGGCGCATGGGGCGTCTCTTCGGTGTGTTCCATAACAAATCTGCAGGGAGGCGAGAAATATGGGATTCGGAAAACGTACGGTGTTTCTTCTCTTCACGGTTCTTTTTTGCGTGAGCGGTTCCGCGTATGCTACCGAGAGGCTTTCCCTTGCCACCGGCGGTACGGCGGGAAGTTATTATCCGATTGGTTCAGGCATCGCGTCGATCGTCATGAAGAATGTTCCCGGAATCGAGATAACCGCCGAATCGACCGGAGCTTCCGTGGCGAATCTGAAAATGCTCCGCGAGAAGAAGGTCGAGCTGATTCTTGGTGCGTCCAACACGTCATGGGGAGCCTACAAGGGTGAACCTCCCTTCAATGATAAACCCGTCACGAATATCCGCGGAATCGCCTGTCTCTACCCCGAAATATTTCAATTTATCGTGCTGAAGAACTCGGGAATGCAGAGTATTCCCGATCTGAAAGGCAAAAAGATCGCTGTCGGCGCGCCGGGAAGCGGGACCGAACGGACCGCGAAGATGGTCCTCGAAGCGCACGGACTGACCTATAACGATGTCGAGGAACAGTTCCTGAACTTCGGAGAAGCCGTTACAGCCCTCAAAGATCGGCTCATTGATTGCGCGATAGTGGGATCCGGCATCCCGACGTCCGCTGTGGTCGATATTTCGGCGACTCTCGACATCGGGCTCCTCAAGGTGGACGAAACGGTAACGAAGAGTTTCCTGAAAGGTGTCCCATATCTTTCGTTGATCGAAAT
>CALFXN010000296.1 GCA_937957815.1 uncultured Synergistales bacterium | reverse complement strand
GCGCATGCGGAATCTCCCGAAAGCACGGACGAATCCTGTCCGTCGAAGAATGAAATGAGCCATTCGTGAATATGGAAACGACCGTCACCCTTTCGGGCGTTCCGGAGACGATGCTCTGGACGCTCTACAACCGGGCCGAGGAGGCCCTGCGACCCGACGCTTTTAAGCCGCGGCTCGCGACGCATCCGAACGGCGCCGTCGATCCGTCGCGCGACGTCTTCGTCACGCCGATGATCGTCGACATCCGCACGAAGGGAGACGAACGCGATGGCGTCCGCCGCTGAACGCGAAACCACCGGCGCCCTCTTCCGCTACCTGCTTTCGGTGTCGCGGCGCGGCGGATGGCTCCTTGTCCTCACGCTCGCGATCAGCGCGGTTTCGGGGGTGTTGTCCGTCCTCCCGTTCTACGGACTCTTCCGCCTCATTTCGACGCTTCTCGAAGGCGGCGCGGGGCAGGAGGCGCTTTCGCGATGGGGGTTCTTCATCCTGTACTCCGCCGCGGGACAGATTCTCGTCTACGCGCTTTCGATGGTATTCTCCCACGTGACGGCGTACCGGATCCTCCGGGACCTCCGCTACGCCCTCGCCCGCAAGCTCCTCGACATCCCGCTCGGCTGGTTCACGAAGCAGACGAGCGGCGACACGAGAAAGCTCTTCACGGAAGACGTCGAGAAGATCGAACTCTTCATCGCGCATCACATTCCGGACATCACGCGCGCCGTCGCCACCCCCGCGACGACCTTCATCCTCCTGCTTTCGGCCGACTGGCGCCTCGCCGTCGTTTCGCTGATTCCCCTGCTCATCTCGCCCGTGTTCCTCGTCAGCGTCTTCCGGCATTACGACAGGAACATGGCGGAATACTACCGCCTTCTCGCCCGGATGAACGGGACGATCATCGAATACATCCGGGGCATGGGCGTCGTGCGCGCGTTCAACCGGACGGCCTCTTCGTTCGGGAACTACCGGACGTCGGTGAACGAGTACTTCGAGTTCTGGAAGAACTGGACGATCCGCGCCATGAACGGCTACGGAGGGTTCTTCACGACGCTCGAATCCGGCTCGCTGTTCATCCTCGGGATCGGCGGACCGCTCTATCTCACGGGAGCCGTCACGGCTCCGGCGTTTCTCATTACGCTCATTCTGGGCCCCGCCTACGTTTCCGCGTTTCGACTCCTGTTCTTCATGACCAATATCATGAGCATGAACCTGCGGGGCGTTTCCCGCCTTCGCGCGGTGCTCGAAACGCCGCCCCTTCCGGAACCCCGGGACGCGATCGTTCCCGCCGGGGAGGGGATCACCTTCTCGAAGGTCTGTTTCGGCTACGATTCGGCGCAGGTCGTCTCGAACCTCGAGTTAGAGGCGCGTCCGGGGACGATCACGGCGTTCGCGGGCCCCTCGGGCGCTGGGAAGACGACCGCGGCGCTTCTCGCCGCGCGATTCTACGATCCGACGAGCGGAACGATCCGGATGGGAAACGCGCCCTATCCGTCCGTCGGAACCCGCGAAATCCTCCGGCGCGTGTCGATCTGCTTCCAGGAATCGCAACTCTTCCGGGGAACGATCGAGGAGAACATTCGGATGGGAAACCGCACGGCGCCCTTCGCCGACGTCGAGCGGGCCGCCCGCGCAGCCAGGGCGCACGACTTCATCGCGGCGCTCCCGGACGGGTATTCGACCGTCCTTTCCGGCGACCGGAGCCTTTCCGGAGGGCAGGTGCAGCGGATCGCCATCGCACGCGCGATCCTGAAGAACTCGCCGGTCGTCATCCTCGACGAGGCGACGAGCTACGCCGACCCGGAAAACGAGCGCCTCATCCAAGAGGCGCTGAACGAACTTCTCGCGGACCGGACCGTCATCGTCGTCGCCCATCGCCTCAAAACCCTCGCGCACGTGGACAACATCCTCGTGTTCGACGACGGCCGCATCGTCGAACAGGGCCGATTCGACGATCTGATCGCGGCCGGGGGAACTTTCGCACGGCTCTGGGAGGGCGCGCTCGCCGCGCTCGAATGGAATATCGCCGACGCCCGCGGGCGGACGGCATGAAGGAGAGGACGCGGATGCTCTTCGATTCCATCTTTGAAATGCTCGGTTCGGACAAGCGCCCGAAGATGCGGCGCGCGGCGTCTCACGCCGCCTTCGAGGGATTTCTCGCGGCCTTCGTCCAGGGGATGCTCATGCTCGCCGTCCACGAGATCGCCGCGGGGACGTTCTCGTGGGGGACGCTCGCGGTGGTTCTGCCGACCCTCGTTGTCGTCATGGGGCTTCGCTGGTTCACGGGAAGCAGGGCGATACTCGAATGTCAGATCACGGGGGCGCGGTTCATCCGGGACGCGCGGATGGCGCTCGGCGAGCACCTGAGGCGGGTTCCTCTCGGCTTCTTCCGGAAACATCAGGCCGGAGATCTCACGAGTCGTCTCATGAGCAACATCCAGGACGTCGAGATGGTCCTCACGCACCTGTATACGGACATCGTCACGGCCGTCGTCATGTCGCTCCTGATCGCCCTGTGCCTCTTCCGGACGGACTGGAGGCTCGCGCTCGCGACGCTGTGCGTCGTTCCGGTCGGCCTTCCGACGTTCTTTCTGACGGACCTCGTCTTCCGGAAGTTCGGCAAGCGGAAATTCGCCGTCGCGGGCGAGATGAACGACGCGTTCGTGGAGTTTCTCTCCGGGATCCGGACGCTCAAGGCGCACGACCTCGCACTCGAGAAGCTCGACGTCCTCAAGGGGTGCATCGACGAGTCCATGCGGGTCAGCATCCGTCTCGAAGCGGGGCTCGCCCCGGCGATCATCGCGTTCCAGCTCCTGCTCGACGTCGGACTCACCGGCTCGCTCCTGCTCGGGCTCCGGTATCTGTCCGGCGGGACTCTTTCGGTTCCCGATTTCGTCGTCGTCGCGATGCTCGCGTTCTATTTCTACAAGCCGCTCAAGAACGTATCGCAGTTCTACGCGGAGTTCCGGAACTCCGAACAGGCCGCCGCCACCATCCGGGGGATTCTCGACGAACCCGCGCAGCGCTGGACGTCGACGACGCTCGATCCCGACGACGTCTCCCTCCGCTTCGAAGACGTCCGTTTCTCGTACGACGAACGCAACGAAGCGCT
>CALFXN010000295.1 GCA_937957815.1 uncultured Synergistales bacterium | reverse complement strand
TGAGGCGCACATTTTTCTTACGAGATCAGAGGGCGTTTCCCATGAAAGCGTTTCGGGGACGGAAATCTGCATAAGGTTGTTCGTATAGGTGACCGTGACGCCAAGGTGACGCAAGAGAGCGGCCATCGTCAGGATATCCTGGAGAACCGGGACGCGTTGTATCCGGAGAGTGTTGCCTTTTAAAAGAAGGGACGCAGCCATAACCGGCAGAGCGGCATTTTTCGACCCTTGCGCCTCGATGATGCCGTTGAGGGGGGTTCCCCCATGGATTCTCATCTTATGGTCCAAACGATATCACTCCCGCAGGGATAATAAAAGAACACCTGAAGCGATCGATAGAAACAAGTATTCTACAATTATATAACAGCAAACGACATCAGGAACGATCATTGAAATATTTCGAAATACCCTCGGAGATTCTCCATGCCGCGCGTCCGTCGCCGAACGGGTTTGACAGAATGGAATGCGGAACGTTCCTCTCGCCGTGAAGAGCCGAAAGGATGCGTTCGGCGTTCTCGACGATGACATCGGCGGACGTTCCGACAAGGACGGCGGTTCCCTCCGTCATTGCTTCGGGGCGTTCGGAGACGTCCCGAAGGACGAGGACAGGTTTGCCGAGCGCGGCGGCTTCCTCCTGAATGCCGCCGCTGTCACTGAGAAGGAAGGCGCAATGGCGCATGGCGGACACGAAACTGGCGTAATCGAGCGGTTCGGAATACACGATACGGGGATGTTCTCCCAGCTCGTGCCGGATCTTGTCCCGGACCGAAGGGTTTTTGTGCAGTGGAATCAATACGAACAGATCGGTATGCAGCTCAAGGAGTCTCCTTACCGCGGTACATATTTCAACGAGAGGTTCCCCCCATGATTCACGCCGGTGTGCGGTAAAGACAATGAACCGGGTGTCTCCGGGGAAGGAAACATCGCTGCGACATACCGAGTCCCCGTATGTGTCGATCGTCCAGGACAGTGCATCGATAACCGTATTTCCCGTCACGGTTATGTTGTCTTCGGGAATTCCTTCCCGGATCAGATTATCGCGGGCGTTTCCGGTCGGAGCGAAGAGAAGACGGGAGATTTTATCTGTCAGAATCCGGTTCGCTTCCTCCGGGAACGGAAGGTCGAGGCGACCGCTCCGAAGTCCTGCTTCGACGTGGCCAATGGGGATGTGTCTGTAAAATGCCGCAAGGGATGCTGCTAGCGTCGTCGTCGTATCACCATGGACAAGGACCATGGAGGGCTCCACGTGGTCGAATACCTTCCCGCTCCCCTCGAGAACTCGGGCCGTAACGTAATCGAGAGACTGTTTCTCCCGCATGATCCGAAGATTGTATTCCGGTTCAATCCGAAAGTGTGCGAGCGCCTGATCCAGCATATCCGAATGCTGTCCGGTAGCCAGCGTGTATATGGAAAACTCCGGAGTGTTTCGCAACGACAGAATGACAGGAGCCATCTTGATGGCCTCGGGACGCGTTCCGACGACACAGACAATAGTCTGCGGCGTTTTCTTCGCAGCGGGTGGAATCACAGGATCTCTCCTTTCAGCAGCAACACACCTGCGGCGATGGAGATCGCCTGAAAGCAGGAAAGAATACAGACCGTCACAGTGGCAGAGGCGCCGGCGTCAAGAATCCGATGGTGGATATGCCCCCTGTCGGGAAGGAACGGCGAGCCGGACACGAGAAGACGGCGAACAATCGCGAAAATCGTGTCGAAAACAGGAATTCCACCGACGAAGCCAAGAAACAGAATGAGAGCAAGAGGATTCATGCTGGAGAAGGCAGTTTCGGAAATGAAGATCACGTGCGACGCGAAAAGAAACCCGATGAATGTCGCCCCCCCATCCCCGAGGAATGTCCGTGCTTGGGGAAAATTCCACGGCAGGACTCCAGCACAAAGCGCGAACAACATGAAAAATTCTGCCGAGCCGTTCAGGAGAAAAAAACAAATGCATGCGACCATGCACAGGGAAAGGCACAACCCATTGGCCCCGTCGATAAGATTGTAGGCGCTCGTCGTGCCTGCCACCCAGACGAGGCATATGATCTTCAACGGGAGCGGAATCCTCATCGTTGTGGATACGATCGTTGCAGCGAGAAGGTGAACGCAGAAACGCAGGAACGGGTTCACCGATACCATATCATCCCAGTACCCTGCAAAAAAGACGAGCGTCCCACCTGCAACTGTATACCGGAGTGCCGGGTATTCGGATACCGCATACAGGGCCCACAGGAGATACCCCAACCAAAGAACGATCCCCGCGCCACGCGGCGTGACGGTTGTATGCATTTTTCTTCCGCCAGGCAAATCGACGATGCCGTAGCGTTGTGATAATTGTATAGAAAGAGGAGTGACGAAGAGTCCCCATAGGAAAAGACACATACCGCCGATAATCCGCATGCTCACGTTTTCTGTTCCTACTTCGTTCCGAAAAGTCTGTCTCCGGCGTCACCGAGGCCCGGGATGATGTAGCCGTGGTCGTTGAGGTGCCTGTCAAGGGCAGCGGCATAAATATCGACATCGGGATGCTCGCTGTGGACTTTCGTGATTCCTTCGGGAGCGGCTATTATCGAGACGAGCGAGATGCGTTTTCCTCCCTTTGATTTGACGAGTGAGAGCGCAGCCGCCGCAGATCCGCCCGTTGCGAGCATCGGATCGAGAATGAAGATATCCCTTTCTGCGATATCGCCCGGGAGTTTGCAGTAGTATTCCACCGGCTGAAGAGTGGAAGGATCCCTATAGAGACCGATATGCCCCACAACGGCATTTGGGACGAGTCGCAGGATCCCCTCCACCATGCCGAGTCCTGCACGGAGAATTGGAACAATGGCGAGTTTTTTCCCTTCGAGCGTAAACGCCCTTGTCTTTTCGAGAGGCGTTTCGACTTCGATTTCCGTAAGCGGAAGATCGCGGGTTACTTCGTAAACCATAAGCCCTGCAATCTCCTGCACAAGTTCCCGGAATTCCTTTACTGAGGTGTCCCTGTTGCGGATAATGCTCACTTTATGCTGGACGAGCGGATGGTCGCAAATCGTCACTTTCCCGCAGACGTCTTCCGGAAGTTCCGATCTGTTCTCTCTCCGGCGAATCTTTTGAATCCTTCTTTCATGGCGATCTCCCTCGAAGTCAGTCTCGATCCATGTTTTTACGATCCGGAGCGCCGTTTCGGACGGCGTTATCCTGGCGCCAAGCGTCAGGACGTTTGTATTGTTGTGTCTTCTGCTCAGCG
>CALFXN010000294.1 GCA_937957815.1 uncultured Synergistales bacterium | reverse complement strand
GACCACCGAGATCTACACTCTTTCCCTACACGACGCTCTTCCGATCTAGCGTACCCGCGATGACGAACCCGGCGACGATCATCTTCCGGGTATCGATCCCGGCGACGTAGCTCGCGCGTTCGTTCCCTCCCGTCGCGAGGTAGTTCCGGCCGAAGACCGTGTGTTTCAGGACGACGTGAAAGACCACGCAGATGCCGGACGTCACGAACACGGCCGCCGGGACGTTGCCGAGAGCGGCGAAACGCGCCTTTCCGACGAACGAGAAGATGGGAGCGAGCGGGATCAGGAAAAGCGTCAGTCCCCGGAGAATGATCGAAAGCGAGAGCGTCTGCATGAACGCGTTCATCCCGAGACGCGAAACGCACACGCCGTTGAACAGGCCCAGCAGCGCGCCGACGGCGAGCGTGAGCGCGAGGGCGACGTACGGGTTCGCGAGGATCGTCCCGGGGAACCACTTCGTCCCGGCCAGGATCACGAGCCCCGGCGCGAAGGCCAGGATCGCGTCGATCGACAGGTCGAGACGGCCGCTCATGAGCACGATCCCCGGCGCCAGGACGAGCATGCTCATGATCGTCGTGTGATACAGAATGTTGACGATGTTCGTCCACGAGGCGAAGTTCGGCACTCCGGCCGCGCAGACGCTTCCCGTCATCCGCGAAGCTGCGCCGAACGCTGGTGGCCGAAGAGTCCCTCGACGCCGGCGAGGTGGGCGCACGGCCCGGAAAGGCTCTTCGCGCCCTCCTCCGTGATCTCCTGAAAGGAGCTGACCTTGAGGAACGTGCCCGCGAAGACGCCGTTCGAGAACCTGGCGCAGGTCTGTGTCGGAAGGATGTGGTTCGGCCCGGAGACGTAGTCGCCGAACGCGACGGGAGCGTTGTGCCCGACGAAGAGCGACCCGAAGTTCGTGAGCCTGGCGGCGATCGACGCGCTGTCGCGCGTCATCACCTGAAGATGCTCGGGCGCGATGCTGTCGGTCGCGAGAACGGCCTCGTCGTCGGAGTCGACGACGAGGATCCGGCCGTTGTCGCGCCAGCTCGTCCGCGCGACGTCCGCCGTCGGGAGCGTCGCGAGCTGCGACTCGATCTCGGCACTCGCCGCTTGCGCGAGCGACTCGTCCGTCGTCACGAGGATCGTCCACGAGTTCGGATCGTGTTCGCATCGCGCGAGGGCGTCGGCTGCGACCCACTTCGGATCGGCCGTCCCGTCGGCGATGATCACGACCTCGCTCGGCCCCGCGAGCATGTCGATTCCGACCGAACCGCTCACCTGCCGCTTCGCCTCGGTGACGTACCTGTTTCCGGGGCCGACGATGATGTCCACGGCTCCGACCGTCTTCGTTCCGAATGCATAGGCCGCGATGGCCTGCGCGCCGCCCATGCAGTAGACTTCGTCGACGCCGGCAAGATCCATCGCGACGAGAACCGCCGGGTGGATGCCGTCCTGCCCCCGACTCGCGGGCGAGCACGCCGCGACGCGACGGACCCCGGCGACCTTCGCCGGGATCGCCGACATGAGCGCCGACGACGGCAGCGGGTAAGATCGGAAGAGCACACGTCTGAACTCCA